>NZ_JBFTLQ010000055.1:0-53215 GCF_056396525.1 Cupriavidus sp. 05T41 | reverse complement strand
CACGGCGGCCTTCGCGGCCGCTGGTGCCGCTGGTGCCGCTGCTGCCGCCGGCGCGCTGGCGGCAGTGGCGCCGCGCCACTCCTTCACGCCGCCGTGGCCGGCGCAGGCGCCCTGCTTGGTGGCGCCGAAGTAATTGCTGCCGTCCTTGCAGATGCCAGTGGGCGCCTGCGCCGCCKGCGCGGTCTGCGCGCGCGCCAGCAGCGGCACGCCGACGCACACGGCGGCGGCCAGCAGCATGGGCAGGCCCAGGCGCATGAACAAGGCTTGCCCKGGGGGGCGKGCGGAGACAGCGACTGCGGACTTCGTGGCTTTCGTKGCGGGCATGACGGGCTCCTGCAGTGACAATGCCATTGGGAACATCGAAAACGACAACCAGAAACAACCAGAACGAAACGACCGCGGCCGCGATCGGGGAGACGGCGGCGCCGGGCACGCGCAGCCGCCATCTGCCCGGCAGGCAATACTCCACTCAACGGCCCGTGGCACGCTTGCGTTGACGCCGGGCCGATGTGGTGCCGGCTGCCCCCGCCGCAAGGCGCGCCGTTTGTGCAATGCGCTACAGTGTCAGGCATGTCCGGCCGCGGCCGGAGGCTCACCACGCTCCTGCGATGACGCTACTGAACAGACCGTCGACAACGATCGCCATGCGGCTGCTGGCGGCATGGTGGCTGACGCTGGCCGGTGCCTKGCTCGCGCCAGCGGCGAGCGCMGCCCCCGGCCTGGCCGCGCTGCAAGCGGCCGTGACGGCCGCGCCGGCCTCGCAGCCCGCGGCCAGCGAGCCACTCGCGCAGTCGCTCGACCAGGTCATCACGACGCTGCAGAGCGACAAGGACCGCAAGGCGCTGGTCGAGCAGTTGCAGACGCTGCGCAAGGGGGTGGGCGCCAGCGATGCGTCGGCGCCGAAGCCCGGCCTGCTGGGCGCGCTGGCGGAGGCGGTCGACCATCTCGACAACAAGCTGCGCAAGGACATGGGCCCATGGCACTACTGGCGCTGGCGCGCCGAATTCGCCGTCGAAGAGTGGCGCATGGCGCTCACGGTCAATGGCAGCCGGCCCGCCTCGCAGTCGCTCAGGGAATTCGGCGCGGTGCTGGCAGCGTGGTTCCTGGCCGGCTGGCTGCTGTGGGAGACCGGCAAGCGCGTGCGCCACCGGCTGGTGCAGCACACCCCGCGCGCCGAACTGCCGGCGGTGCCATCCTGGATGGACGTKGGGCTCTACATGCTGCGCCGGGTGATTCCGTGGGTGCTGGCCCTGGGCCTGGCCATGCTGCTCTCGGTMAGCGTCTTCAACCGCTCGCCGGCAAGCATGGCCGGCATGGTGATCGCCTATTCGGTGGCGGCCGGCGCGGTGCTCGGCGCGGTGTGCCAGGTCATCTTCGCGCTGTTCAGCTCGGCCCATCGCGCCCGCGCGGTGCGCGAACTGCTGCGGCATTCGCGCGGCCTGCTGTTCGCCACCGGCGCACTTGCGGCGCTGGGCGACGTGGCCACCGACGCGCGCGTGGTCGCCTCGCTCGGCACCAACCTGTMGGCGCTGGTCTCCACCGTGGCCAATATCGCCGCGGCCCTGCTGATCGGCTGCTTCACGCTGCGCTTTCGCCGCCAGATCGGCCAGCTCATCACCAACCGCCCGCTTGCGTTCCGCCAGGCGTATCCGGGGGTGGCCGACCTGCTGCGCCTGATCGGGGCCACCTGGCACTTGCCGGTGCTGGCGGTGGTGGTGGCCTCGGTGGCCGGCACGCTGCTGGCCACCGGCAATGCCGACATCTTCCTGCGGCGCACCGTGGCCTCGGTGGCGCTGTTCGTCGCCGCCCTGCTGCTGACGCTGGTGAGCGGGCGCTCGCCCAAGTCTACCCGCCGCGCGCCGCGCTTTCGCGACCGCCAGCGCTCGGCCTATGTGGCGCGCTTCGGGCGCTTCGCCAAGGCGGTGGTGCKGGTGGTGATCTGGTTCGCGTACTTCGAGCTGGGCAGCCGCATCTGGGGCACCTCGCTACTGTCGATCATGGAATCATCGCCGGTGGGCCGGCGCATCGGCGAAGCGGTGTTCAGCGTGACCGCCACGGTGCTGCTGGCGTGGCTGGTCTGGCTGCTGATCGATACCGCCATCACGCAGACGCTGACGCCCGCGCACGGACGCGGGCCGGCGCCGAGCCTGCGCGCCAAGACCATCMTGCCGCTGGTGCGCAACGCCTTGTTCGTGGCGCTGCTGGTGATCACGCTGATCGTGGTGCTGGCCAACCTCGGCGTCAACGTGACGCCGCTGCTGGCCGGCGCCGGCGTGGTCGGCCTGGCGATCGGCTTCGGCGCGCAGAGCCTGGTGCAGGACCTGATCACCGGCCTGTTCATCGTGGTGGAAGACTCCATCGCCATCGGTGATTCGGTGGAGCTGCCCGACCACGCCGGCACGGTGGAGGCCATGACCATCCGCACCGTCAAGCTGCGCGACGGCAAGGGCGCGCTGCACGTGCTGCCGTACAGCCAGATCAAGGCCATCAAGAACCTGTCGCGCGGCTACGCCTTCGCGGTCTTCAATATCGGCGTGGCCTACGGCAGCGATCTCGATCGCGCCATGGAACTGATCCGCGAAACCGGCAACGAGGTCTCGCGCGATTTCCGCTATGCGCGCAACCTGCTGTCCGGGCTCGACATCCTCGGCCTGGACCGCTTCGATCCCGGCGGCTCGGTGGTGCTGGCCCAGTTCAAGACGCGGCCGCTGACGCAGGCGGAAATCACGCGCGCCTTCAATGTCCGCCTCAAGCGCAAGTTCGACCAGAACGGCATCAGCATGGCTACCCAGCGCGTGACGGTGCAGGTCGATGGCGCAGCGCCGGCGCGCGCCCAGGCTGCGCAGGCCGGCGCGGCCGCCGCCGCGCTGCCGGCKAGCGCACCCGGGAATGGCTGAGCGCCGGGCCGGGCTTCGCGTGTACGCAGAAACGGGTACGGTCCGTGCCCCATGTTACGCCGAAGATACATTTCAGCGCTGAAAAATTCATATGCATCGGGGAAACAACATTCGCAATTTGCGAAGTTATGCACCGATGCGCATAATGCCGCTACGCGGTAACGCGGGCAGCCCGGATTTCGCCATGTGCGGCGGGCCGATCCCGTCCGGTGGCGATGGCCACAGTGAAGCCGGCCGACACGAGCCAGCCGTACCAGCAAACCAAAAATAATAGCGAGTACTTGGCAGAACTGGCGCAAGCCACCGGGGAGAAACACCATGGGCGAACATCCGTCGGCGGATGAAGATCTTCACCGCCTGATCGATTCGATCTACGAGTCCGCGCTCGACGTCACGGCCATGCCGCAGGCGCTCGACCTCTTCTCGCGCTACACCGGCACCGAGAGCCCGCATTACCTGGTCTGGGACAAGGTGGCCGGGCGCGCGCGGCTCGGCGTGACCCCGCACGGCTGCTTCTCGGCGCAGGGCGCGCATATCCCCGAAGACCTGCGCGCGCTGGCCACCCTGCCGTCGCACGCACTGGCCGGCGCCCATGCCGGCGGCCCCATGGAGGACGCATCGCACTACGCGCACGGCGCCGACCTCGAACGCGGCGTACGCCTGCTCGATACCGAAGAGGTGTGCGTGCTGATGGGCGGATCGGGCGACGGCCAGTCCCCGGATATCCGCTTCGACGGCATGGAAGGCTCCGCGCACCGCCGCAGCCGCCTGGCCCGCGTGCTGCCGCACTGGGCCCGCGCCGCGCGCATGCAGCAGCGCAATGCCGAACTGAGCGGCCTGGCGGCGCTCGGCCTGGCCGGGCTCGATACGCTCGACTTCGGCGTGATGGTGCTGCAGGCCGACATGCGCGTGCGCTACGCCAATATCTGGGCGGAGGCGCTGGTGCAGGCCGACAGCCAGCTCGCGCTGGACAATGGCGTGCTCCGGCCGCGCGAGCCGGCGCTGCAAGCCACCCTGCACAAGCTGCTCGAACGCGCCATGCAGCCACACGGGCCCGAGCGCGCGGCGGGCTCCTGGATGCATATCACGTCGGGCGGCCAGCCGGTGCCCATCATCGTGTTGCCGCTGGTTTCGCGCCAGCCGGTGGAGGGCCCCTGGCAACTGCCGTTCGCCATGGTGCTGATGGGCAATTCCGAGTCGCGCTCGGTGCTGGACAGCTCGGTGCTGACCTCGCTGTTCGGCCTGTCGCGCAAGGAAAGCCTGGTCGCCATCCGGCTTGCCGCCGGCGAGACCCTCAGCGAGATCGCCGAGCACGAGTTCGTCTCCCCCCACACCGTACGCGTGCATATCCGCGACATCCTGCGCAAGACCGGCACGCATCGCCAGAGCGAGCTGGTGCGGCTGCTGCATCTGCTGCCGGGCGTGGCGCTGGAGCGGGTGGCGCCGGCGCGCGGCGCGCCGCCGGCCTGAGCCCGCGCCCGCCCCGCGCCMGCCCCCTTCCCGGTMACGGCTTCTGCCGGACATCCTCCCCCAAGGCCGCTAAGCCGCGGCTGTCTGCCTCGCCACCGCCATCAGCCGCTGGACCTGCCGGTCGTCGCTGTCGGCGGGCGTGGCCAGCGCGATGCCGATGCGCGCCGACGGACGCGGGCTGCTCAGGCGCAGGAAGCGCACGCGGCGGTTGACATAGCGCGCCGCCACGCTGGGCACCAGCGCCACGCCCAGCCCGCTTTCCACCAGGCTGATGATGGTCTGCACCTGCACCGCTTCCTGCGTCACGCGCGGCACGAAGCCGGCCTGCTGGCACAGCAGCATGGCGATGGCCTGCAGGTTKGGCACATCGGCGCTCGGATGCATGATGAAGGGCTCTGCCGCCAGCGCCTTGAGCGCCACGGTGTCCTGCTGCGCGAATTCGCTGTCGGCCGGTACCGCGGCCACGAACTCGTCGGTCTCCAGCGGCATCAGCGTGTAGCCGCCAGCCTGGAGGATCGGGAAGCGCACCAGCCCGGCATCGAGCTGGTGGCGCTCGAGCCGCTCCAGGATCGACGCCGAGGTGGATTCGTGCAGGATCAGCTCGATACCCGGATGGGCTGCCCGAAAGGCCGGGATCAGCCTGGGCAGCAGCGCATAAGTGGCCGAGCMGACAAAGCCCACCCGCAGCGCGCCGCGTTCGCCATGGGCCGCGGCCACCGCGGCCGCGCGTGCCTGCGCTGCATGGAACAGCGCGCGGCGCGCGTCGTGCAGCGCGGCCTCGCCCGCCTGCGTGAGCCGCACGCCGCGCGACGTGCGCACGAACAGCGGGGTGCCGAGCGAGTCCTCCAGCTTGCGGATCGAGATCGACAGCGGCGGTTGCGCCATGTGCAGGCGCTCGGCCGCGCGGTGGAAGTTGCCGGTCTCGGCGAGAGCGACGAACTGCTGGAGCTGGCGCAGGTCCACGGTGATATCCCAAACGTATCGGATACTAAAAATCTAATATTAGACGCAAAGCTCTCGCCTGATCTACCCTGTTGCCATCCGATGTCGCGCCGGCCGCGCAGGCCTGGCCTGCCGGGCGCCGGGAAAGACACAGAACAGATCAGGAGACCGTCCAGCATGTTGCCTCTCTCAGGCGTGCGCGTGATCGACCTTTCCACGGTCGTGATGGGCCCCTATGCCAGCCAGTGGCTGGCCGACCTGGGCGCCGAAGTGATCAAGGTGGAGCCGCCCGGGGGCGATTCCACGCGGCACACCGGCCCGGCTGCCGAGGACGGCATGTCGGCCATCTTCCTCGGCGTCAACCGCAGCAAGAAAAGCGTGGTGCTCAACCTCAAGCAGCCGGCCGCGCAGGCCGCGCTGGAGCGGCTGCTGGCAAGCGCGGACGTATTCGTGCACAGCATGCGCCCGCAGAAGCTCGCGGGACTGGGGCTGGACCCCGCTGCCGTGATGGCGCGCCATCCCCGCCTGGTCTACGTGAGCCTGCTGGGCTTTGCCGAAGACGGCCCCTACGGCGGCCGCCCGGCCTACGACGACATCATCCAGGGGCTGTCCGGCAACGCCGCCCTGATGGCGGCGCAGACCGGCACCGTGCGCTACTTCCCCACCATCGCCGCCGACAAGACCAGCGGCCTGGTGGCGGCGCTGTCGATCGCGGCGGCGCTGGCCGGGCGCGAGCGCCAGGGCGGCAAGGGCACGCTGGTGGAAGTGCCGATGTTCGAGTMGATGACGGCCTTCAACCTGGTCGAACACCTGTATGGACAGCACTTCGAGCCGCCGCGCGGCCCGACCGGCTATCCGCGCGTGCTGGCCCCGCTGCGCCGGCCTTACCAGACCGCCGACGGCCACGTCTGCATGATGCCGTACACCGATGCGCACTGGCGTGACTTCTTCACCGCCGCCGGCCGCCCGGACCTGGCGGCCGATGCGCGCTTTGCCGGCATCGCCGCGCGCACGCAGCATATCGAGACGCTCTACGAGCTGACCGGCGAGATCGTGCGCGCGCGCACCACCGGCGCGTGGCTGGCGCTGTGCGAGACCCTGCAGATCCCGGTCGCCCGCGTGAATGGGCTGGACGATCTCGTGGACGACCCGCACCTGCAGGCCACCGGATTCTTCGACACGCTGGAGGATCCGGCCATGGGCACGCTACGCTTTCCCGGCGCGCCGGTGCGCTTCGACGGCCAGCGCGCGGTGCCCGGCCTGCCCCCGCGGCTGGGCCAGCATACCCGCGGCCTGCTKGGCGAGGCAGGGCTGAGCGAAACGCAGATCGACGCGCTTGGGCAAGCCGGCGCGGCATACTGCGCGCCGGCCGCCGAGGCCTGAGAATCCGGCGCCCGGATCATGGCAGAGACCCTGAACGCAAGCCCGGAAGCGGTGCCGGACAGCACAGTTCCATCTTCCGCTCCATCCACTCMTAACATAAAGGATGCCGGCCACACGGGCCGGCCATCACCAGGAGACGCCGTGCCGCATACCCACTACCCCCGCCTCGGCCAGGGCTTTTACTGGCAGGACATCAAGGAAGGCCAGACCTTCGAGACCTTCCGCCGCACCGTGACCGAGACCGACCTGGTCAACTTCATCTCGGTCACCGGCATGCTGGAAGCCATCTTCATCGAAAAGGGCTACGAGGGCAGCGCCATCCAGGGACGGCCGGTGCCGGCCGCGCTCACCTATGCGCTGATCGAGGGCTTCATCCTGCAGACCATGATCCAGGGCACCGGACTGGCCATGCTCGAGCTGACCCAGAAGATCCTGGCGCCTGTGGTGGTGGGCGACACGATCTGGGCCACGGTMACGGTGGGCGACATCCGCCCCACCTCGCGCAGCGGGCGCGCGGTGGTGGACTCGGCCATCGAGGTATTCAACCAGCGCAACGAGCTGGTCATGAAGTACACCGCCAGGCGCCTGCTGGCGGGGCGATAGCGGCCAAACCGGAGGAGACAGAGTGAAAAAACAAGACAAAGAAACGAGCAATTGCACCGGCACCGGCACCGGCACCGGCATCGGCGGCAAGCCGGCACGTCCCGCGCGCGGCCTGCCGCCGCTCCTGCCGGTCCTCCTGGCGCTTGGCCTGGCCGCCGGGCCGGCCTGCGCGGCAACGGACTACCCCGCGCACCCGGTCAGGCTGGTGGTGCCGTTCCCGCCGGGCGGGCCGACCGACCTGGTGTCGCGCGTCATCGCCAKGAAGATGTCGGACGAACTGGGCCAGCAGGTGCTGGTGGACAACCGGCCGGGCGCCAACGGCAATATCGCCGCCGAGCTGGTCGCCAAGTCGCCGGCGGACGGCTACACGGTGCTCTACAACACCTCGTCGATCGCGCTGAGCCCGGCGCTGTACAAGAAGCTGTCCTACGACGTGAAGCGCGACTTCGCCCCGGTGGCGATGACGGCGATGGTGCCACTGGTGCTCGAAGTCAACGCGCAGGTACCGGCCGCCAACCTCGGCGAGTTCATCCACTACCTGAAAGCCAACCCGGGCAAGCTGACCTATGGCTCGGCCGGCAACGGCAACGTGACCCACCTCGCCGCCTTCCTGTTCCTGCAGGCCAACGGGCTGTCGGCKGTGCACGCGCCGTACAAGGGCAGCGCGCCGGCGCTGACCGACCTGGCCGGCGGCCAGGTGCAGTTCATGACCGACACCATCAACTCCTCGCTGCCGTTCATCCGCGACAAGCGCATGAAGGCGCTGGCGGTGACCAGCATGTCGCGCAGCTCGCAGTTGCCCGACGTGCCGACCGTGGCCGAGACCGTGATGCCGGGCTTCGAAGTGGGCGCGTGGCAGGGCATGCTGGTGCCGGCCAGGACCCCGGCCGAGGTGGTGCGCAAGCTCAACGCCGCCACGCAGCAGGCCCTGGCCGCGCCCGATGTGCGCGCCAGCCTGGCGGCGCAGGGCGCCGAGCCGCGCGGCAGCAGCCCGGACGCCTACGGCCGCTACCTGGCCCAGGAGATCGACCGCTGGCAGAAGGTGGTGAAGGATTMCGGCGTGACGCTGGACTGACCCGCCGCCTGGCCAGCCGCCAGCCRCATCCCCGGAGATTCGCTTTGACTTCCCTGATCGACACGTTCCAGCTTACCGCCCTGCCCGCGGCCGCCGCCGCCTTCCGGCAAGAGGTGAAGGCGTTCCTGACTGAGCACCTGCCCCCGCTGCCACCCGAGACGCGGGCGCGCTCGTGGATGGGCTTCAACGCCGATTTCAGCCGTGCGCTGGCGCGGCGAGGCTGGGTGGGCATCACGCTGCCCGCGCAATACGGCGGCGCCGGGCTCGACCCGTTCTCGCGCTTCGTGCTGGTGGAGGAGCTGCTGGCCTGCGGCGCGCCGGTCTCTGCACACTGGATTGCCGACCGCCAGAGCGGGCCGCTGATCCTGCGCTACGGCAGCGATGCGCAGAAGCGTTTCTACCTGCCCCGCATCTGCCGCGGCGAGGCCTTCTTCTGCATCGGCATGAGCGAGCCCAATGCCGGCTCGGACCTGGCCAGCGTGGCTACGCGCGCGCTGCCGCAGGAGGATGGCACGTGGCGCCTGAACGGACGCAAGATCTGGACGACCAATGCCGACCGCTGCCATTACATGCTGGCGCTGGTGCGCACCTCGGGCAGCGCGGAAGACCGCCAGCGCGGCCTGTCGCAGGTCATCGTGGACCTGTCCGCCCCGGGCGTGACGGTGCGGCCCATCCACGACCTGGCAGGCGACGCGCATTTCTCGGAGGTCAGCTTCGACGACGTGCTGTTGCCGGCCGGCGCGCTGGTCGGCAAGGAAGGCAGCGGCTGGGAGCAGGTCAATGCCGAGCTGGCCTTCGAGCGTAGCGGACCCGAGCGCCTGTACTCCAGCGTGGTGCTGCTCGATACCTGGATCGCCGCGCTGCGGCGCGCGCCGGCCGCCCGGCGCGACACCGTCACCATCGGCCGGCTGGCCGCGCGGCTGGCCGTGCTGCGCACCATGTCGCTGGCGGTCACCGCGCGGCTGGCGGCGGGCGAAAGCCCGGTGGTGGAAGCCGCGCTGGTCAAGGACCTCGGCACCGGATTCGAGCAGTCCATCCCCGCGCTGGCGGAAGCCGCCCTCGGCGACGACCCGCACCTGGCCGCCGACGCCGAGCTGTACCGCACCCTGGCCTACGTCAGCCAGGTGGCACCGTCCTATTCGCTGCGCGGCGGCACGCGCGAKATCCTGCGCGGCATGATCGCCCGGGGCCTTGGCCTGCGCTGATACGGAGTTCCCACATGCATAACGCTTATTCCGACGCGCTCGAAGCCCTGCTGCGCGACTGTTGTACCCCCGCCGTGGTGCGCGCCGTGGAACGCGGCGGCGATCCGCAGCCGCTCTGGCAGGCGCTGCAGGAAAGTGGCTTCGCCGATTGCCTGCTGCCCGAGGAGGCCGGCAGCGCCGGCCTGCCGCTGGCGGAACTGGCGCCGGTGCTGTTCGCGCTGGGACGCCACGCGCTGCCGCTGCCGCTGGGCCAGACCCTGTTCGCACGCGCGCTGCTGCACGCCGCGGGGCGCGCGGTGCCCGCCGGCCCGATTKCGCTGGCGAGCTTCGACGGCGATGAGGCGCAGACCACGCTGGTCGCCGGCGGCGCGCCGGCGGCGTGGTTCCTGGTGCAGKAAGGCGCGCGCTGCGTACTGCTGCCGCGCGCGCAGGCGCAAGTGCGCGCCACCGGCGCCCATGCCGACCTGACCGTGATCCTGCCGCGACCCGCGCCGCAAGGGCCGGACGCCTTCATGCTGCCGGCCGGCGCCCTGCGCGAGATCGGCGCCTGCGTGCACGCCGCGCAGATGGCCGGCGCGATGTCCCATGTGTTCGACATCACGCTGCGATACGCCAACGACCGCCAGCAGTTCGGCCGCGCCATCGGCAAGTTCCAGGCSATCCAGCATCAGATCAGCGTCATGGCCGAGCATGTCGGCGCCGCGCGCATGGCCGCGCAACTGGCCTGCGCGGGCGGCGGACAGGACAATGCGTGGCGACCGGACCCGCTGCGCGCCGCCATCGGCAAGCTCAACGCCAGCGAAGCCGTCACGCCGGTGGCCGCCATCGCCCATGCCGTGCACGGCGCGATCGGCATCACCGAGGAATACGACCTGCAGCTCTACACCCGCCGCCTGCATGCCTGGCGGCTGGCGGACGGCACGGAAACCTACTGGGGCCGGGTGGTCGGAGAGGCGGTGTGCGCCGCCCCCGGCGATGGCGTGGTCGCGCTCGCGCGGCGCTGGAGCACGGACGCAGCCTAGCTCGCAACCGCCATGGGCCCGCGCGGCCAAGGTGCGCGAAAATGCCCGCCGGAGGCCGCGMCCAGGCGCATCCTGCCCGGCGGCGCCGGCCCGGCGCCAGTCCGGGAAAGCCGGGCCTGCGTGTGTCCTTTCCCATCGCCCGCATGGCCAAGACCGCAGAATCAGAGTACCTCCTACACTACAGTGAGATTCGAGGAAGTAACGCAGTGCGCCGGCCGATGAAAGGATAAGTCGCCGGCATCCTTGCGGTGCCCGCTCCGGCGACGTTGTTCCGATCCACCCGAGATTCGGTGTCTGCCCGCAACCGGGATACGGAGGCTGATGTGTCGACAATCCAAGCAAGCCTTGCCGGCGCCGCGTATTGCCGCCGCTGGCGGTCTGCCGCCATTGCGCTGCTTAGCCCGATCGTGGCCGCGATGGCTTTCCTGCTGGCGCCGCAAGCGCGCGCCCAGACGCCTTCGCCGGCGCCGGAATGGCAGTATTCGGTCGGCATCCCGCTGGAAAAGATGTTCGAGCCGGAAACGCCGACATGGGCGGTGCGCATCGGCGCGGCCGCCATCTATCGCCCGCGCTATGACGGCGCCTCGAACTACTACGTGCTGGGCGGTCCCTCCCTGGACGTGCGCTATCGCGACCTGTTCTTCGCATCCACCGGCGAGGGCATCGGTGTCAACCTCGTCAGCACGCCAAACTGGCGTGCCGGCCTGGCCATCTCCTACAACATCGGCCGGCGCGAGGCTGACGATCACGATCACCTGCGCGGCATGGGCAACATCAACTTTGCGCCCGAGGCCAAGGTGTTCGTCGACTACGTGGTTTCGAAGGAATTCCMGCTGGTGATCCGCGCCAATATCCGGCGCGCCATGGGCGGGGCCGACGGCTGGACCGGCGACGTCGGCGCCTATCTGCCGCTGCCGGGCAGCTCCGAGAAGTTCTATTGGTTCATCGGGCCTACCATGAGCTTCGCGGACTCGCGCTACATGAACACCTGGTTCGGCGTCAGCGCAGAGCAGTCGGCGCGCTCCGGCTATGCCCAGCATCAAGCCGGCGCGGGCATCAAGTCCTATGGCGCCGGCCTGAGCGCGATGTGGTTCTTCCACAAGCACTGGTTCATCACGAGCGACGTCAGCGTGTCGCAGCTGGTGGGCAGCGCCGCCAGCAGTCCGGTCGTGCAGCGCGCCACCAGCTTCTCGGGAGATATGTCGTTCAACTATCAGTTCTGAGCACTCCGGGGCGTTCCGGGCGCCCGCGCCGGCTTTCGCCGGCATTGCCACGCGGCGCAGGTCGCGCTGGCGGGGCCGGGCGGGCCCGGCCCGCCCGTGCGATGCTCAGGCCGCCTTGCGGTGCCTGCGTTCGGGCTTGCACTCGTACTTGGATTCGCGCCGGCCGTCTTCGTAGGCCACCTCCAGCCGCACCGTGAAGCCCCACAGCCGCGTCACGTGGCGGATCACCTCGTCGAAGTTCTGCGCCAGCGGACGGCGGTCGTTCTGCAGGTGCCGCAGCGTCAGCGAGCGGTCGCCGCCGACATCCACATTGGTAATCTGGATGTTCGGCTCCATGTTCGACAGGTCGTACTGGTTKGCCAGCAGCTGCCGGATATTGCGATAGCCCTCGTCGTTATGGATGGCGGTCACGCGCAGCTTGCCTTCGCGGTCGTCGTCGAGCACCGAGAACAGCTTGAGCTCGCGGATCACGCGTGGCGACAGGAACTGCAGCAGGAAGCTCTCGTCCTTGAAGTTGCGCATGGCGAAGTCGAGCGTCTTGCGCCAGTCGCTGCCGGCGAACTCCGGCGCCCAGCGGTAATCTTCCTCGGTCGGGTTCTCGCACATGCGGCGCAGGTCCTGGAATATCAGGAAACCGACCGTGTACGGATTCAGGCCGCTGTAGTACGGGCTGTTGTACGGCGGCTGGTAGATCACGTTGGTATGCGCCTGCAGCAACTCMATCATGAAGGCGTCGTTGACCAGGCCCTCCTCGTAGAGCTGGTGCAGGATGGTGTAGTGCCAGAACGTGGCCCAGCCTTCGTTCATGACCTTGGTCTGGCGCTGCGGGTAGAAGTACTGCGCGATCTTGCGCACGATGCGCACGATCTCGCGCTGCCAGGGTGCGAGCTTCGGCGCATTCTTCTCGATGAAGTACAGCAGGTTCTCCTGCGGCTCTGGCGGAAAGGACGGTTCCCGCTCAAAGGCGTCGTCGTCTTCGAGCGCGTGCGCGCGGTGCTTCGGCAGCGTGCGCCACAGATCGTTGACCTGCGTCTGCAGGTAGCTTTCGCGCTCGTTCTGGCGCGCCTGCTCTTCGGTGATGGAGAGCTTCTTGGGCCGCTTGTAGCGGTCCACGCCGTAGTTCTGCAGGGCGTGGCAGGAATCCAGCAGCAGCTCCACCTCCTGCTCGCCATAGCGCTGCTCGCACTCGGCCACGTAGTTCTTGGCSAACAGCAGGTAATCGATGATGGCGTCCGCATTGGTCCAGGTGCGGAACAGGTAGTTGCCCTTGAAGAAAGAGTTGTGGCCATAGCAGGCGTGCGCGATGGTCAGCGCCTGCATGGGCATGGTGTTCTCTTCCATCAGGTAGGCGATGCACGGATTCGAGTTGATGACGATCTCGTACGCCAGCCCCATGTGGCCGCGCTGGTAGCTGCGCTCCGATGCGAGGAAATGCTTGCCGTAGGACCAGTGGCTGTAGCCAACCGGCAGGCCGGACGATGCGTAGGCATCGAGCATCTGTTCGRCGGTGATGATTTCTACCTGGTTGGGATAAGTATCCAGGCCGAAGTCGCCTGCGATGCGGGCKATTTCGCGGTCATAGCGGTTGATCAGCTCGAAGGTCCACTCCGAGCCGGTAGACAGATATGCCATTTACGACCCCCGTTGCGGGTGAAGGGTGCGCCCGCGTCTTGCTCAACTGGAACCAGTGCCGCTGCCCGCAGGGCGGGAGACGGGCACGTTCGCCGCCGGCATGCTCCGCGTCAGCGGCTCGCAGGCCAGGCCGCCTTCTTCTGGAACAGGTCGTGCAGCACGGGATAGATCTCCTCCGCCCCGATGATGCGCTGCATGGCGAAGTTCTCGTACCGGTCCCTGACCATCAGATACTCTTCCCAGAGATTCTGCGGTTCCTCCGAAGCCACCTCCACATAGGCGTAGTACTGCACCAGTGGCAGGATGGACTCGCGCAGCAGGCGCCCGCACAACTCCGAATCGCCCGCCCAGTTGTCGCCGTCGGATGCCTGCGCCACGTAGATATTCCACTGGCTGGCCGGATAGCGGTCGTGGATCACCTCGACCATCAGCTTGAGCGCGCTGGATACAACCGTACCACCGGATTCGCGCGAATGGAAGAAGTCCTCCTCGTTGACTTCCTTGGCCACCGTGTGATGGCGGATGAACACCACGTCGATGCGCTCGTAGTTGCGCTTGAGGAAAAGGTACAAGAGCATGAAGAAGCGCTTGGCGAGATCCTTGCGGCTCTCGTCCATCGAGCCGGACACGTCCATCAGGCAGAACATGACCGCCTGCGCCTGCGGCCGCTTCTTCAGCACGCGGTTGTTGTAGCGCAGGTCGAGCTTCTCGATGAAGGGCACGCGCTCCACGCAGGCGCGCAGGTGACGCATCTCCTTCATCATCTCGAGCGCGCGCGCCGAGTACGGCCCGTCCTGTTCCAGTACCTCGCCGTACTCCCGCTCGAGCACGTCGAGCTTTTTCTGGTAAGGGCTGGACAGCGCGATGCGGCGCCCGAGCGAGCTGCGCATGGTGCGCAGGATGGAAAGGTTGGAAGGCGTGCCGTCGATGGAAAAGCCGGCGCGCACCTTGCGGACCTCGGCGATCTTGGCAAGGTGGCGCTTGGCCATGTCCGGCAGCGCCATGTCCTCGAAGAAGAAATTGAGGAAATCCTCGCGCGACAGGGTGAAGACGAAATCGTCCTCGCCCTCGCCCGAGTCGCTGGCCTTCGAGCCGCCCCCGCCGCCGCCTTGCTGCTGGCGGTCGAAGCTGTCCCCCCGGATGAACTTCTTGTTGCCCGGGTGGATCCACTCCCGCCGGCCGCCCTGGCCGTGGTGGAAGGCGGGTTCGGAGATGTCCTTGACCGGAATGGACACCTGGCCGCTCTGCTCGATGTCCATGATCTTCCGGCCGGACACCGCCTTCGCTACCGCCTGGCGTATCTGTTCGCGGTAGCGTTTGATGAAGCGTTGCTGGTTGACGGCACTCTTGTTGCCGCCGTTCTCGCGCCGATCGATGACCGTGGCCATATGCATGCCCTCTTGGAGAGGCCTCGTCCAGGCGCCGTTACGATGATTTTCTGACGCGCAAATACCACTCCACAAGTAGGCGGACCTGCTTCGCCGTGTAGCCCTTCTCAACCATGCGGTTGACGAAGTTCGCGTGCTTGTCCTGGTCCTCGCGGGAGGACTTGGCGTTGAACGAGATCACGGGCAGCAAGTCTTCGGTGGTGGAGAACATGCGCTTCTCKATCACCATGCGCAGCTTCTCGTAGCTGGTCCACGCAGGATTCTTCCCCGCGTTGTTGGCCCGCGCGCGCAGCACGAAGTTGACGATCTCGTTGCGGAAGTCCTTGGGATTGGATATCCCCGCGGGCTTCTCCACTTTCTCGAGTTCGTCGTTCAGTGCGTTGCGGTCGAGAATCTCTCCGGTATTCGGGTCGCGATATTCCTGGTCCTGTATCCAGAGGTCGGCGAACACCACGTAGCGATCAAAGATGTTCTGTCCATACTCKGAATACGACTCGAGGTAGGCGGTCTGGATCTCCTTGCCGATGAACTCCACKAACGGCGTGGTCAGGTACTCCTTGATGTACGACAGCAGCTTGGCTTCCTGTTCCGGCGGGAACTGCTCGCGCTCGATCTGCTGTTCGAGCACGTAGAGCAGGTGCACCGGATTGGCGGCCACCTCGGTGTTGTCGAAGTTGAAGACCTTGGACAGGACCTTGAACGCGAAGCGCGTGGACAGGCCGTTCATGCCTTCGTCGATGCCGGCGTAGTCGCGGTACTCCTGGTACGACTTTGCCTTCGGGTCGACGTCCTTCAGGCTTTCGCCGTCATACACCCGCATCTTGGAGAAGATGTTCGAATTCTCCGGCTCCTTGATGCGCGTGAGCACGGCGAACTGCCCCATCATCTTCAGGGTGTTGGGCGCGCACGGCGCGGCCGACAGCGAACTGCTGCGCAGCAGCTTGTCGTAGATCTTCACCTCGTCCGACACGCGCAGGCAATACGGCACCTTTACGATGTAGATACGGTCGAGGAAAGCCTCGTTGTTCTTGTCGGCCTTGAAGGTCTGCCACTCGGCTTCGTTCGAGTGCGCCAGGATGACGCCGTCGAACGGGATCGCGCCGAAGCCCTCGGTACCCTTGTAGTTGCCTTCCTGCGTCGCGGTCAGCAGCGGGTGCAGGACCTTGATGGGCGCCTTGAACATTTCCACGAACTCGAGCAGCCCGCGGTTGGCCAGGCACAGCCCGCCGGAATACGAGTAAGCGTCCGGATMATCCTGCGGGAAATCCTCGAGCTTGCGGATATCGACCTTGCCGACCAGCGAGGAGATGTCCTGGTTGTTCTCGTCGCCCGGCTCCGTCTTGGAGATGGCGATCTGCGAAAGCACGGAGGGCCGCAGCTTGACCACGMGGAAGCGCGTGATGTCGCCGTTGAACTCGTGCAGGCGCTTGACCGCCCAGGGCGAGGCGATGGTGTTGATATAGCGTACGGGAATGCCGTAGTCCTCTTCCAGGATCTTGCCGTCTTCCTCGGGCGAGAACAGCCCGAGCGGAGATTCATGGATGGGCGAGCCCTGCAAGGCGTAGATGGGAATCTGCTCCATCAAGGCCTTGAGTTTCTCCGCCAGCGAGGACTTGCCCCCGCCGGGAGGGCCGAGCAGGTAGAGGATCTGCTTGCGTTCCTCGAGGCCTTGCGCGGCATGCTTGAAGAAGGCGACGATCTGCTCGATCGTGTCCTCCATGCCGTAGAACTCGCGGAAGGCCGGATAGATCCTAATGACCTTGTTGAAGAACAGGCGGGACAGCCGCGGGTCGTGGTGGGTATCCACCAGTTCGGGCTGGCCGATGGCGGCGAGCATGCGCTCGGCCGCGGTCGCGTAGGCGGAAGGATCCTTCTTGCAGATATCCAGATACTCCTGGATGCTGTATTCCTCTTCCTTGCGAGCTTCGAAGCGTGTGGCGAAGTGGCCGAAAATGTCCATACCTCACTCCCGTCAGATTCCCGTCCGAGGCGAAGGCACAACCGCTACATCCAAAGATCCCGCGCCAGCGATTTGCGGCTCCGCCACCCCGGCTTGGCGGTGCTGGCCATGTTGCGAGGCCTTTACTTCATCATAGTCAAATAACGGCGAAGGCTGAGAGCCGGTTGACGAACTTTGCAACTGCGTCTGCAACTGGTTTTGCAAGCGCGCAACAGAGGTTTCGACTCACCGTACCGCTGCTCCAGGCCCCACTCGCGACGGGCATTTGGACCATGTCTTGTGACACACATTACACCTTTCCCGCTCTCCATGCACAGTTGGTTTTGTAACCAGAGGCACGCTCCAGAACCTGCAAGCCGCGCCACACGGGGCATTGCGGGCAGGCCTACAGCCAACGTCCTACGACGTCGGCATGAGGGCCTTGCGCAACCTCCGCGCGCATGCGCGCGCCGCACTGCGCATGTGGCCACACAGGTGGCCACACAAGCCGCCACATCGGCGGCCACATGCGCGCGTCACAGCGTGCGCGCCACCAGCTCCTTCATGATCTCGTTGGAGCCGCCGTAGATCTTGCTCACGCGTGCGTTGGCGTACATTCGCGCGATCGGGTACTCCAGCATGTAGCCGTAGCCGCCATGCAGCTGCAGGCATTCGTCGATGATTTCGCAGTTCTTCTGCGAGCACCACCACTTGGCCATGGCCGCGGTGGGCGCATCGAGTTCGCCCGCGAGCAGGCGCATCATGCAATCGTCGACGAAGGTCGCGGCAATGGTTGCCTCGGTCTTGCACTCCGCCAGCTTGAAGCGCGTGTTCTGCATATCGATCAGCGGTTTTCCGAACACCTGGCGCTCGCGCACATACTCCGTCGTCAGCTCGATGGCGCGCTGCATGCTCGCCACCGCGCCGAGCGCGATGATCATGCGTTCCTGCGGCAACTGCTGCATCAACTGATAGAAGCCCTGTCCCTCCTCTGCACCAAGCAGGTTTTCCACCGGCACGCAGACATCGTCGAAGAACAGCTCCGCGGTGTCCTGCCCTTTCTGTCCGATTTTTTCCAGGATGCGGCCGCGCCTGAAGCCTGCCAGGTCACGGGTCTCGACCATGATGAGCGAGACCCCGCGCGAGCCGGCTTCGGCATCGGTCTTGGCCACTACGCAGATCAGGTCGGCGTGGTAGCCGTTCGTAATAAAGGTCTTTGCACCGTTGATGCGATAGATGTCTCCGTTCTGGTTCTTTTCACGCACCGCGCGGGTGCGTACTGACTTGAGGTCGGACCCCGCGCCGGGCTCCGACATGGCGATGGCGGCCACCATGGCGCCAGAAGCCATCTGCGGCAGCCATTTGCGCTTCTGCGCCTCGGTGCCGTAGTTGAGCAAGTAATGGGCCACGATGCCGCTGTGCACGCCATTGCCAAGGCTGGTGGCAATGGCACGGGCCATTTCGTTACAGATTACGGCCTCGTGAGCAAAGTTCCCGCCGCCGCCGCCGTACTCCTCGGGAATGCTGGCGCACAGCAGGCCGACTTCCCCGGCCCGGTTCCAGACCTCGCGGTCGATATAGCCGCGCTCGGCCCAGCGCGCTTCGTTCGGCACCAGCTCGCGCTCGACGAAACGCCGCACGGTGTCCTGAAACATCGTCAGCTCTTCGTTCATCCAGGGCACCTTGCGTGCCGCCATCGCCGTATTCTTGTCCGTGGCTTTCATATTGGTCTTCGTCTCCGAGGGGGATTGGTTCTTCGGCGCGCAGTAATGCGTCGCCATACCTTCTGCGGGCGGTCAGTCCGGCCAGCGATAACGCGGGGGCTGTTTCTCCAGGAATCGCGTGGCGGCCTCCTTGCGGTAGTCGGTGGCGAACGCAATGCCCTGGCCGTCCGCCTCCATCTCCAGCATGCTGTGCAGGTCCTGGTTGAGCGAGGCGTTGAGCGCCTTCTTGGTCAGCGCCACCGCCACCGGCGATGCCTCGGTGAAAGCCGAGGCCAGCGCCAGCGCGCGCGCCTGTAGTGCATCCTCGGGCACGATCTCCATCACGATGCCCTGCTCCAGTGCCGCCTGCGCACTGAGTTCGCGCATCGAGAACATCAGCGCCTTGGCACGCTGCAGGCCGATCATGCGCGGCAGCGTGTAGAACACGCCGCAATCCGGGATCAGGCCCAGCCGCAGGAACGGCAGCCCGAAGCGCGCGCGCGGCGTGGCCAGGATGATGTCGGCCACCAGGGCCAGGCTGAAGCCGGCGCCGTAGGCCGCGCCGTCCACCGCGGCGATGACCGGGCGGTCGAGGTGGATCAGGTCTTCCAGCCAGGGATGGATCGCCGCCAGGCGCTGGCGGCCCTGGTCGGCACTGATGTCGCCCTGCATCGAACTGATGTCGCCGCCCGAGCAGAAGTCCGTGCCCGCGCCGGTGAGGATCAGGGCGCGCACGCTGCTGTCCTGGCGGAGCTGGTGGACCACGTCGCCGATTTCGCGGCGCATGGTGCCGTTAAGCGCGTTCTTGCGCTTCGGGTAGTCCAGGGTCAGGGTGGCAATGCCGTCAGCGACGGCGTAGCGGATGGTCTCMATGGCGGATTCCTTCAGTATCAGACAAGCGATGATGTATCGGATAAGGCGCCCGACGACGGCGCCCGCAGACTTGGCGCGGCCGCTCAGTMGAGCTGGATGTGCGCGTCCTGGACAATGCGCGCCCACTTGGGCGTATMGGTGGCGATCACCGAAGCCAGCTCCTCGGCCGACGATCCCACCGGCTGCAGGCCCATCGCCGCCAGCTTCTGCGAGATCTCGGGCAGGCGCACGATGCGCCCGATCTCGGCCGACATCTTGTTCACCACGTCGCGCGGCGTCTTGGCCGGCAGGAACACGGAGAACCAGCCGCTCGGCTCGAAGCCGGCAAAGCCTGCCTCKGCAAAAGTGGGCACCGCGGGGATGGATTTGTAGCGCTGCGCGCCGGTGATGGCCAGGATCTTGAATTTGCCGCTATTTAAATAGCTGTTCGCGGACGTCACATCGACGAAAGCCGAATCCACCTGCCCGCCCAGCACGTCGCTCATCAGTGGCGCGGCGCCCTTGTACGGGATATGCGCCAGGTCCAGCCCGGCCTGCATCTTGAGCAGTTMGCCGTGCAGGTGCGAGGAAGTGCCGTTGCCGTAGGAACCGTAGCTGAGCTTGCCGGGGCTGGCCTTGGCCAGGGCCACGAACTCCGCCAGGGTGCTGGCCGGYACCCGGTTGGGCACCACGAACAGGTCGGACGACCGCGCCAGCAGCGAGACGGGCTGGAAATCGCGCGCCACGTCGTACGGAATGCGCTTGTACAGGCTCGGAGACTGGATCATGGCGGTGATGCCGAGCAGCACCGTGTAGCCATCCGGAGCCGCCTTGGCGACGATATCGTTGCCCAGCATGCCGCTGGCGCCGGGCTTGTTGTCCACCACCACGGGCTGGCCCCAGGCTTCGGTCAGGCGCTGGCCGATCATGCGCGCCACKGTGTCGGTGCCGCCGCCGGCCGGATACGGCACCACCATGCGGAGGGGCCTGGCCGGGTAGTTGCCCTGCGCCAGCACCGGCAGTTGCCATCCGCCCAGCAGCGCACCGCCACCGAGTGCCGCCGCCTGGCCCAGCCAGGTTCGCCGAGTTGCCTTCATCGTTGTCTCCCCCATTCGTTTCGGTGATCTCTTGTCTTTGCCATGCTTGCCGTACTTGCCGTGCCTGCCTTGTTCCGCCTCAGTCCGGGCCGGAGGCGCCCACGCCCGCGGCGGCGGCCGTGCCGCCTTGCGCTTGTTCCTGCTCCTGCAGCGCCCGCCACTGGATCTTGCCGGTGGCGGACTTGGGCAGCGCATCGACGAAGCTGACGATGCGCGGCACCTTGTAGGCGGCGAGCCGCTCGCGGCACCACGCCATGATCTGTTCGGCGCTGGCCTCGGGCGTGCCGCGCGCGGCGGCCTTGAGCGCGACTACCGCCTTGACCGTCTCGCCGCGGCGCTCGTCGCGCGCGGCGATCACGCAGGCCTCGTGGATGGCCGGATGGCCGTAGAGCAGGTTCTCCACTTCGGCCGGCCAGACCTTGAAGCCGGAGGCGTTGATCATGCGCTTGAGCCGGTCGCGCATGAAGAAATAGCCGTCCGCGTCCATGAAGCCCAGGTCGCCGGTACGCAGGAAGCGCTTGCCCCCGATCTCGATGAACGATTCGGCGTTGGCCTGCGGGTTGCGCCAGTAGCCCAGCATGATCTGCGCGCCGTGCGTGATGATCTCGCCCACTTCGCCCTGCGGCAGCTCGGCCAGCGTATGCGGGTCGATCACGCGCGCGTCCACGCCGAAGGTGGCGATGCCCAGGCATTCGCGCTTGGGCCGGTGGCGCGGGTTGGACAGCAGGAAGGCCGCGCTCTCGGTCAGGCCATAGGCCTCGACATAGGGCAGTCCGAAGCGCTCCTGCAGCATGGTCGCCACCGCGTCGGGCATGGCCGCGCCGCCGCCGCCCAGGTAGGCAAGGCTGGAAAGATCACGCTGCGCGATGTCGGGCTGCGCGAAGAAGTCCACCAGCATGGCCGGCGGCGCGCCCCAGGTGGTGACCTGGTAGCGCTCGATCAGCTCTGCTGCCAGCGCGCGGTCCCAGCGCGGCAGCAGGACGATGGTGGCGCCCAGGTAGAGCGGGGCATGGATGCCGTTCTGCATGCCAAGCAGGTGGAACATCGGCGCCACCGACAGGGTCACGCTGTCGGGACTGGCGCTGCGCCACAGCTGCGAGCCCACGGCCGCGCTCATCAGCGTGCCGTGCGTATGCATGCAGCCCTTCGGGTGGCCGGTGGTGCCGGAGGTATAGGCCAGCATGCACAGGGTGTCGTAGCCGGCCTCGTCMGCGCGCGGGCGATGGCCCGCGGCGTCGGCCTGCATCCATTGCGCGAGCGTGGCGCCGGCGGGCGCGGATGCCGGCAGCGGCGCGCGCTCGTGAAGCCATGCGGGCACCAGCGGGCCGGCGTCGCCGAGCAGGTCGCCGTACTGGTGCACGATCAGATGCGGCAGGCGGGCGCCATGCAACGGTGCGATGCGCGGATACAGCTCGGCCGCGACGAACGCCGCCACCGCCCCACTGTCTTCCACCACATGCTCGAGCTCCGCGGTCAGCCACATCGGATTGGCCGGCACCACCACCGCCCCGGCGCGCAGGATGGCGTAGTAGGCCACGATGAACTGCGGGCAGTTCTGGCTGAACAGCACCACGCGCTCGCCCGCGGCCACKCCGCAGGCGTGCTGCAGGTAGCCCGCCATGCGCTCGATCTGCGCCTGCAGGCTGGCGTAGGTGATGGCGTTGCCGAAATACTGGATCGCGGTMTTGTCCGGATAGCGCCGCGCGGCAACCTCCACGTTGTAGGCCAGGCTGGTGCGCGGCACCCGTACCTGGCCGGGCATGCCGGGCGGCCAGAAGGCAGAGCGGTAGGCGGGAGCGGAGGAAGCGTGCGTGGGAACGGAATCGGCTGGGGTCATCGGAAGACGGGTAAGGGTAAGGCGCCGGCCGCCGCCGGCACGGCGCTAGTCAAGGCGGATATTGCGGGTGCGGATCACCTTGCCCCAGCGGGCATAGTCGCTGCGCATGGTGTCGGCGAAGGCGTCCGGCGTGCTGCCCGAAAGCACCACGCCCATGTCGTTCATGCGCCCGCGCACGGCGGGCAACGCCAGCACGCGGTTGACGTCGGCGGAGAACTTCTCCACCACCGGGCGCGGGGCGGCCGCGGGCAGCAGCAGCCCGAACCAGCCCATCGAATCCATGCCCGCGATGCCGCATTCGCGGAAGGTGGGCACGTCGGGCAGTTGTGGCGCGCGCGCCGGGCCGGTCACCGCCAGCGCGCGCAGGCGGCCCGAGGCCATATGCGGGCGCGCGCCCATCACCGAGATGATGGCCGCCGGCACCTGGCCGCCGAGCAGGTCGTTCAGCTCGGGCGCCTCGCCCTTGTATGAGACATGGGTCATGTCCAGCCCGGCTGCTTCGTTGAAGACCTCGCCGTAGAGATGGCCGCTCGAGCCGGTGCCGAAGGAGCCGTAGTTGAACTGCCGCGGCCTGGACTTCACCAGCGCGATGAACTCGGCCAGCGTGGTGGCCTGCACCGAGTTGTGCACAGCGAACACCAGGCTGGTGGTGCCGAGCTGCGACACCGGGGCGAAATCGCGCACCGGGTCGAACGGCGCCTTGGTGTAGAGGCTGGGCGCCTGGACCAGCGTGGTGATGGTCAGCAGCGCGGTATGGCCATCCGGGTMGGCCTTGGCCACGGCATCCGCGCCGATCATGCCGCTGGCGCCCGGGCGGTTCTCCACCACAATGGGCTTCTGCCACAGCTTGCCGAGCGACTCGCCGACGGCACGCGCCAGCACGTCGGTGGCGCCGCCAGCCGGGTAAGGCACCACCAGGCGGACCGGCTTGGACGGGAAAGCCTGGGCGCGCGCCGGCGCCAGGCCCAGCCCGAGACCGCCGGCGGCGAGGGCGCCGGCGCCGATCTGCTGCAATGCCTTGCGGCGTGTTTGCTGCATCGCTGCTCCTGAATGACGTGCACGGAAATGCGTCCGCGGGGGACGGCGGGAAGGGCGCCGGAGGATGGCGCGCGGCCGATGCTCAGATTGCGCGATGCTGCGCTGCGTGGACAATGACCATTCGGCCCAAAATGATTGGCCGAATCGCTCAGGCAAAAGCCTGCCTTTGGTAAATCCGGATTGTCGGCGCCCGTGGCGTCAGGCTTACTGGCGCCATAGCCGGCAGAGATCCGGCATCGCCAGACGGGTCCGCTTCAGCGGCCATGCCGCGGCGCAACAAAGCGCGCGCATGCCGAAACCGACGGCAACGAGGACGAGGAGACCATGCATATCGTCGCATCCGGCGCGGGCACACCCGCGCCGCTACCCGTTTCGTTCGCGGCACGCCCACGGCTCGACGCCGCCGGGAAGCCCGCGCCGATCGCGCAGCCCACCCGGCATGCCGGCGCGCGGCCCGCCGCGCGCCACACCCATACCATTTCCGTGCTGCAGCTCCAGCAGATCCTGCTGGGCGCGCGCCGCCTCGGCTGCGATATCGACGCCCTGCTGCGTCGCGCCGGGATCTCCCCCGCCCTGCTGCAGTCGGCCAGCGCGCGCGTGACCGAGGACCAGTTCGCCGCGCTGATGCGCAGCATGCGCCGCGTCACCCGCGACGAATTCTGGGGCCTGCTGAACCGGCCGCTCAAGCCGGGCGTGTTCGCCCAGTCATGCCGCGCGCTCATCCATTGCGCCACGCTCGAAGACGCGCTGCGCGTCGGCCTGCAGCAATACCGGCTGCACCTGGATGATTTCGTACCGCGCCTGCAGCAGCACGCCGGCATCGCCACCCTGCTGCTGGTGCCGCGCGCGCCCGCCACGGCGTGCCGCCTGTATGCCGAATCGACCTTCGCCTTCCAGGCCTATGGCGTGGCCAACTGGCTGGTGGCCCAGCGCATCCCGCTGACCGGCGTGGACCTGGCCGCCCCCGCCCCGGAGCGCGGCGGCAGGCCCGCAAAGCGCACCGACACGGAACGCGTGTTCAACACACAGGTCCGCTATGGCCAGCCACATACCGCGCTGCATTTCGACGCCGGCTGGCTGCGCCTGCCGGTGGTGCAGGACGCCGCCAGCTTGCAGGCCTTCCTGCAGGACACGCCGCGCAACCTGCTGACCCGCTACCGCGACGACTCCTGCCTGGCCGAGCGCATCCGCCGGCACCTGCGCTGCCATCTCGACGGCGAACTGCCTTCGCTGGAACAAATGGCCGAAACCCTGCGGCTGACCCCGCAAACCCTGCGCCGCCGGCTGCGCGACGAGGGCCGGGGCTACCAGAGCATCAAGGACAGCCTGCGGCGCGATGCGGCCATCGGCTTCCTGGAGCACACCGACCTGCCACTGCAGCAGGTGGCGCTACGGGTGGGGTTTTCGGAGCCGAGCACGTTCCACCGGGCGTTCAAGAAGTGGACGGGCGTGGCGCCCGGGGAGTATMGGCAGCGGCAGATGATGGGGTGCGCGGCGTAGGGGTTGGCGTTGCTCGGGGAGTGTTAGCTGTGCCTGGCCAGGCTGGGGCATTGCCGTGCCGCGCTGGCATCGACACCGGTCGATTGCCGCATTCAAGTTACGCGACTCGGGACATTGATTGACTTCCTCGCGCTGGCTGCGCCAGAATTCACCCGTCATCACACAATGGTGACCGGGCGTGGAAACCCGAAGAAATGAAAGACGGACAGCCGCATTTGTGGCTTTTTTGTGTCCGATGCGTTCGCGCGCGCCTACAATCCCGAGGCGGGCCGGGCGAGGCAGCCTTCGGGCTGGCCGGTTGCTTTCATTCCCCGGTATTTCCACCCTCGCTGCGGGCCCGCCACCCTCACGTGGAAATGAGCGGCGGGCCTTTCGATGGAATGAAAGGAGCCTGAAATGCCGAACACCGCCGCTCGCTCAGAGCAATCCACCGTTAATCCCGCGACACCGGCCTTGGCTATTTCCCGCCAATCACCCTTGATCGCCGAACTGATCGAACTCACCTTTCCCGCCGACACACCGGACAAGCTCCGAGTGCAGGAGCTCGCTTACCAACTGGACGAACTCCGAGACAGTATTCACGGCGCGGCGGCAGATGGCTGCGATACCTTGTTGCGCGTCAGCGCCGCCCTGGGCGCAGTGCTGCAATTATTGGATGGCGACAACGCTTCCTCCTTGGAGGCTCATGGCATCCATTGCCTGCTAGCACCGCTTAAGCAGCAACTGGACGGTGCCGTGAGCCGAGTACAGGGGATGATCTAGAAATTGAGGCGGAGTGAKGTTTACGTGATCGCTCACGCCGGCGCTCTCGTCGATCCCTCCCCTGCTTGCGGGAGAGGGATCGACGATCTTTATTAAGAAAAAATCAAAATCAACATCTAAATCAAAGTCAACATCTAAATCAAAGTCAACATCTAAATCAAAGTCAACATCTAAATCAAAGTCAACGTCAACGGCTTTCGCTCCCCCGGAGCGACCTACTTTCTTTTCCCCGAAAAGAAAGTAGGCAAAGAAAGCGGGCTGCCTGGCCGGCAGGGGCAGAAACGTTGGGGTTTCCTGTTATGGTGGTTTCGTCGTGGGGCCTGCGGTTCTGCTGGCATCCTGCCGTTACCGGTTTTGGCGGCCACTATMCAGCAAGCGACGCTGGATTCGTGGTGGCGCTGCATGATGGCGTTGGTCCAGGTGATTCAAGCTGCTGCCGCGACCGGGGCGGATGGGCACGACATGGGAACGGCACTGGTTTCGTGGTGGGCGCGGTGGCTCCCGCGCGGGAGTACCCGCCGACACCCGCGCCCCGGTCCACCACGCCCACCACGAAACCAAGAGGGTGCTATGTCGTGGTCGCTTAAGCCGGTAACGGCAGATGGCCGGACAGGCAGTGTGCTCGCCATCATAGGTCTGACCCCGAAACCAACACCGCTAGCAAGATCGTGGCCGCCCGCACCGGTAACGGCAGGATGCCAGCAGAACCACGGTCCCCACGACGAAACCACMGACAACCAGCAACCCCAATGTTTCTGCCCCTTGATTTTGACGTCGAATTTGAAGTCGAAGTTGACTTTAAAGTTGAAGTTGACTTTAAAAAGGCCTTTGACTTTTAAGTTAAAACCTCAAAGCCATTTCCCCCTCATATCACCCCCTTCCCCCGCAACCCCTCGATCCGCTCCGCCGACATCCCCAAAATATCGCCAAGCACACTATCCGTATGCTCGCCCAGCCGCGGCGCAGCCGCGTCGTAGCGCACCGGCGTGGCCGACAGCCGCAGCGGGCTTTTCACCGTGGGACATACGCCGCCATCGCTGCGCACCATGTCGACCTGCAGTTCGCGGTACCTGACCTGCGGGTCTTCCAGCACCTGGGCGTAGTCGTTGATGGGGCCGCACGGAATGCCTTCGCGCTCCAGCGCTTCCACCCAGTGCGCGGTGCCGCGCGTGCGCATATGCGCTTCGAGCAGGGGCACCAGCACGGCGCGGTTGACGATGCGCCCCGGCCCCGTGACGAAGCGTTCGTCCTGTGCCAGGTCCGGGCGCGCCACGCCGCGGCAGTATCCCTGCCACTGGCCGTCATTGCCGGCTGCCACGATCATGTAGCCGTCGGCKGTGGCGAACACGTGGTACGGCACCATGTTGGCGTGCGCATTGCCGAAGCGGCCCGGCACCTTGCCGGTGACGCGCTGGGAGATGATGGGCGTGGCGCCCACCGCCACCACGGCGTCGAGCAGCGCCATGTCGATGCGCTGGCCTTCGCCGGTACGCTCGGCGTGGCGCAGTGCGGCCAGAACCGCCACGGTGGCGTACATGCCGGTGAACATGTCCACCACCGCCACACCGACCTTCTGCGGACCGCCGCCGGGCAGGTCGTCGCGCTCGCCGGTGATGCTCATCAGGCCGCCGATGCCCTGGAAGATGAAGTCGTAGCCGGGCTTGTGCGCGCTCGGGCCTTCCTGGCCATAGCCGGTGATGGAGCAGTAGACCAGCGCCGGGTTGATCGCCTTGAGGCTCTCGTAGTCCAGGCCGTAGCGCTTGAGGTCGCCGACCTTGTAGTTCTCGAGCACGATATGCGACTTGGCGGCCAGTTCGCGCACGATGKCCTGCCCTTCTGGGCTGGCGATATCGAGCGTGACCGAGCGCTTGCCGCGGTTCGCGCCGGCGTAATAGGTAGCGTCGCGCGAGGGCTTGCCGTCGCCATCGGGCAGCCAGGGCGGGCCCCAGGAGCGGGTGTCGTCGCCCACACCGGGGCGCTCCACCTTGATCACCTCGGCACCGAGGTCGGCCAGGTTCTGCGCGCACCACGGCCCGGCCAGGATGCGGGACAGGTCCAGCACGCGCACGCCGTCGAGCGCGCTTTTCATTGCGCCTTTCATTGCGTCGTTCATCGCGTCCTTCATCGGGGTCGTGCTCATGCGCGGACCTCCGCTACGCCATGGCTGAGCACGGTGACGTCGCGCGCCTGGATGCGCGCGTCGAACAGCACGCGGTGCGCGCCATCGCGCTCGCCGTCGCGCCACATGCGCACCTCCAGCGTCTCGCCGGGGAAGACCGGGCGCGAGAAACGCACGCCGAGTTCGAGCAGGCGGTCGCCGTCGCCGCMGGCGAAGGTGTCCACCAGCGCGCGGGCGGCCACGCCGTACGTGCACAGTCCATGCAGGATCGGCTTGTCGAAGCCGGCCGCGCGCGCCACTTGGGGATCTGCATGCAGCGGGTTGGGGTCTGCGTTGAGGCGGTACAGCAGGGCCGCCTGCGGCAGGATCGCCAGGCTGTGCACCGCGTCGGGCGCGCGCGCCGGCGCGGCCGGCAGCGCCTCGGGCGCGGCATCGCCCTGGCCGAAGCCGCCGTCGGCGCGGCAGAAGGTGGTGTGCGTGACCGTGGCCAGCTCCGCGCTGCTGGCGTCATCGACCAGCGTGCGCTCCACGATCACCAGCGCGCCCTTGTCGGCGCCCTTGTCGATCACGTKGCTGACGCGGGCACGCGCCCGCACCGTGCCCGAAGGCGGCAGCGGACGATGCAGGCGCAGGCGCTGCTCGCCGTGCACGATGCGCACCCAGTCGATGCCGCTCTTCGGGTCCTGCATCCAGAAGCCGGGGTAGGCCAGCACCACGGCCTGCGTCGGGAAAGCCTTGAGCTKCGCCTCGTAGACGTAGCGCAGCTGGCGCGGATCGGTCGGCTGTTCGCCCAGGCCGAGGCMCAGCGCGTACAGGATGGAGTCCTTCTCGCCGTAGGTCTGCACGACCTCCGGGAAGTCCCAATGCTTGATGCGGTTGTAGTCGAGCGGCATGGCTTCAGATCGGGTCCCAGTTGATCACGTCGGGCGAGCGTTCGAGCTTGAAGAAGCTGCCGCGCATGGCGGGGATGGCGATCTCGGCGATCGATTCCGGGGTCCAGCCCTCGCTCATGTGCACCGAGCGCACCGGACGCGGCTGGCTCATCAGGATGATCTCGTTGGCGCGCACGGCGAAGATCTGCGCGTTGACTTCATGCGCGGCATMGCTGGCGAGGAAGGCCGCCATCGGCGCGACCTTGTTGGCCTCCATCTTCTGCAGCTTGGCCACGCGCGCCTTTTCTTCCGGCGTCTCGGACGGGATCGAGCTGGTCATGCGGCTCCACGCGAACGGCGCGATGCAGTTCGAGCGCACATTGAAGCGCGCCATGTCCAGCGCGATCGACTTGGACAGCGCGGCGATGCCGAGCTTGGCCGCCGAGTAGTTGGCCTGGCCGAGGTTGCCGATCAGCCCCGAGGTGGAGGTCATGTGGACATAGGCACCGCTTTCCTGGTCCTTGAAGTGATTGGCGGYGGCGCGGCTGACGAAGAAGGTGCCGTTGAGGTGCACGTCGATCACCGAGCGCCATTCTTCCTCGTTCATCTTGAAGAACATGCGGTCGCGCAGGTTGCCGGCGTTGTTGACCACGGCATCGATGCGGCCGAAGTTGTCCAGTGCGCATTGCACGATGGCGTTGGCGCCCTGCCAGCTCGACACGCTGTCGGTATTGGCCACGGCGGTGCCGCCGGCCGCGCGGATCTCGTCGACCACGCGCTGCGCGGGGCCGGCGTCGCCGCCTTCGCCGGTAAGCGACACGCCGATGTCGTTGACCACCACCTTCGCGCCCGCCTTGGCCAGTTCCAGCGCGACGCCGCGCCCGATGCCGCCACCCGCGCCGGTCACCAGCGCTACCTTGCCTGCCATCAATCCACTCATGCTTTCTACTCCTGTCTACACGTTACATACGATCATTCGAAAATTCGCGGGCGCGCGCCCTCACTCGAGCCGCGCGCCGGATTCCTTCACTACCTTGCTCCAGCGCGTGATCTCCGCATCGATATGCGCACCCAGCGCGGCGGGCGTGGAGCCCACCGGCTCGTAGCCGTTGGCGGCGAGATTGGCGCGCAGGTCGGGCTGGGTCAGCACCGAGGCGATTTCCTTGCTGAGGCGATCGACGATGGCCGGCGGCGTGCCGGCCGGCGCCAGTACCGCGTACCAGCCGTTGATGTCGAAGCCGGGCACGCCGGCTTCGTTCAGCGTGGGTACCTCCGGCGCCAGCGTGGCGCGCTTGCCGCTGGTCACGGCCAGCGCGTGCAGCCGGCCGCTGCGGATATGCGGCATCGAGGTGGAAATGCTGTCGAAGGTCAGCATCACCTCGCCGGCCAACATGGCGTTGACGACCTGGGCGCTGCCCTTGTACGGCACATGGGTCATCTTCACGCCGGCCTGGCTGTCGAACAGTTCGCCGGCCAGGTGACCGGTATTGCCGTTGCCGGCCGAGGCAAAGGTCAGCTTGCCGGGCTCGGCCCTGGCCTGCGCGATCAGCTCGGGCACCGTCTTCGCCTTCAGCGACGGGCTGCCGGCCAGGATCAGCGGCAGGTTGGCCACCAGCGAGACCGGCGCGAAATCCTTGCGGGTGTCGTACGGCAGCTTGGGGTAGAGGCTGGCATTGATGGCATGCGCGGCCAGCACCACGATCAGCGTGTTGCCGTCGGGCTTGGCGCGCGCCAGTTGCTGGGTGGCGATGGTGCCGCCCGCGCCGGGCCGGTAGTMGAGCACCACCGGCTGGCCCAGCCGCTCCTGCAGCTTGGCCGCCACCGGGCGCGCCAGCAGGTCGGCGCTGCCGCCCGGCGGGTAAGGGATCAGCAACTGGATCGGCTTGCTGGGCCAGGTATCGGCCAGCGCCGCTGCGCTGGCGCACAGCAGGCCTGCCGTCAGCGGCGCGGCCAGCGCGGCAAGGAGCCACGATCTGCGGGGGCGTGCCGGTAGTGCTTCCATGCCTTGTCTCCTGGATCTGCCTTGTTCTGGCGGGTTCTGTGTGGTTCCGTGTGGTTCCGTGCGGTTCCGCGTGCTTCTGTCCTGCGCCTGCCTGCCCGTGCGAACGCACGGCATTGCGCGCCTCACTGCAGGGGGATGCCGGTGTCCTTGACCACCTTTGCCCAGCGCTGGCGCTCCGCATTGATGAAATTGCCGAAGTGCTCGGGCGTGTCGCCGCCCGGCACGCCGCCGAGTTCGGCCAGGCGTGTCTTGATCTCGGGCTCGGCCAGGATGGCGGCCACCGTCTTCTGCAGGCGCGACACCACCGCCGGCGGCGTGCCGGCCGGCGCCACCAGGCCGAACCATGCGGTGACCTGGAAATCGTCGAGCCCGGCTTCCTTCATGGTGGGCACGTCGGGCAGCTCGGCCACGCGCGTGGCGCTGGTCACGGCCAGCGCGCGCAGCTTGCCGGACTGGATCTGCGGCAGCGAGCTGGGCAGGTTGTCCACCATCATGGTCACCTGCCCGGCKACCAGGTCGGCCACGGCGGGGGCGGCACCCTTGTACGGCACGTGGATAATGTCGATGCCAGTGCGCTTCTTGAACAGCTCGCCCGACAGGTGCACCGACTGCCCGGTGCCCGACGAGGCAAAGGACAGCTTGCCCGGCTCCGCCTTGGCCAGCGCCACCAGCTCGGCCACCGAGCGCGCCGGCACCTTGGCGTTGACCACCAGCACATTGGGCACCGACACCACCATGGTCACCGGCGCGAAATCCTCGGCACGGTAGGGAAGTTGCCGGTACAGGCCGTAGTTGATGGCATTGGGCCCGATATTGCCCATCATCAGCGTGTAGCCGTCGGGGGCGGACTGGCGCAGCGCCTGCACGCCGATGATGCCGGCGCCGCCGGCGCGGTTATCCACCACCACCGGCTGGCCGAGCACTTCGCCCAGCCGCTTGCCCACCAGGCGCGAAGCGATATCGGTCGTGCCGCCCGCCGCCGCGGGCACGATCAGGCGCACCGGCTTGTCGGGGTAGGCGGCAAAGGCGCTGGCCGCCGGGCCCGCCGCGAAGCCAAGTACGGTGGCCGTGGCCGCCAGCATGCGGGCGCTGTAGCGCAAGGTATCCATATGTCTCCTCCTGGGTGGCCCCGCGGCGGCGCGCGGGACTATCCGGTAACCGCCCGCGCAATACGGGCGATCCGGCCATTTTGGTTCTATTGCCACGCCGAATACGATAAATTGACGGCGGAGACATGGCTATTCACGATTCACAAAAGAGGCCTTTGGCCCAGCAAAACACAATGCATTACGACCTGACCGACCTGCGCCTCTTCCTCAACGTCGGCGAAACCGAGAATCTGACCCGCGCCGCCGAGCGCAGCTTTCTCTCGCTGCCCGCCGCCAGCACGCGCATCAAGCAGCTCGAAGAAGCCTTCCAGACCCAGTTGCTGATCCGCCAGGTCAAGGGCGTGCGCCTGACCCCGGCCGGCGACGCGCTGCTGTCTCACGCGMGCGAGGTGTTCCGCGAGCTCGAATGCCTGCACGCGGACCTGCGCCCCTACGCCAAGGGGGTCAAGGGCCGCGTGCGACTGCTGGCCAACACCACCGCCACCAACTCCTTCCTGGCCACGGCGCTGTCGCGCTTCCTGGCGGAGAACCCGGACGTGGATATCGAGCTCGAAGAACAGCTCTCGCAAGCCATCGTCTCCTCGATCGGCGCKGGCGCGGCCGATCTCGGCATCGTGGCCGGCGAAGTCGCCACCAACGACCTGGAAGTGATGCAGTTGTGCAGCGACGAGCTGATCGTGATCGCGCCGGTCAATCACCCGCTGCCGCAGTTCACCCGCCTGCGTTTCGCCGACCTGCTCGATACCTGCCGCTTCGTCGGGCTCAACCAGTTCAGCGCCATCCAGTCCTTCCTGGACCGCATCGCCAGTGGCATGGGCAAGCGCATCAGCCTGCGCATCCAGCTCGGCAGTTTCGACGCGGTGTGCCRCATGGTGGAAGCCGGCGCGGGCATCGCCATCGTGCCCAACAGCTGCGCGCGGCGCTATGCCAGCCGCAAGGTGCTGCGCTTTATCCCGCTGGAGGATGAATGGGCCAAGCGCGACCTGCGGCTGGTGCGCCGCCCCGGGCGCGAGCTGCCGCAGTTCGCCGAGACCCTGGTGCAGTATCTGAAGGACGCGGCGCAGGAGCCGGTGTAAGGGATCGCGCCCCCGGTCGTTCCGGCGCCGMGTTCACGAGGCGCGCGGCCGCCCGCGCAGCAGGCCTCAAGCCCCMGTCATCAGAGCGTCAGCCTCAGCCTTMCCGTCAGCGCCCCCGGCAACAGACTCGAATCGGTCTGCCGCTCGCCATACGTGCCGCTCGACACGCGCAACTGGCGCTCGCGGGTGAGCGCTTCGAGATGGTCCCCCAGGAATCCGTAGATGCTGTCGTCGAAGCGCATCGTGCCCAGCGGCGCCTGGATGCGGCCGTCTTCCACCCAAAAGGTGGCGAAGCGGGTCATGCCGGTCATGCGCCCGGCCGGCGCGTCTGACCAGTTGAGATACCAGAGATTGCCGATATAGAGCCCGGTGCCGAGCGCGGCCAGCGCATCGGCCTGCGCCAGCGTGCCGGCCCCGAGCGCGAGCGCATGCGGCGCCTCGCCGGCATCCGCGCAATTGACCTCCAGGCCGTACTCGCGCGCACTGCGCGGGTAGACCAGCCGCGCCACCGGCAGGCMGGCGCGCACCAGCGCGGCGTCGCTGCGCGGAATGCCCTCGGGGCCGAAGGCCGGGGCCAGCGCGCCGCTGGCGCGCTCGTCCATGTCGACCATCCCGCTCAGCTGCGCCGCCCCGTCGTAGAGGCGCTGCAACGGGCTTTCTTTCTGCGCCAGCGAGCGCGCGGAAAAACCGCCCCAGCTCAGCATGCCCAGCACTTCGTCCAGCGCCGCGGGCGCCAGGTAAGCGCGGTAGTCGCCAGGGGCAAGCGTGCGTGCCGGCTTGCCGAGGTGCTCCAGCTGGGCGCGCGCCGCGGCGAAGCGGCCGGCGAATTCATCGTCGTCCCAGCGGTTGCCGGCATAGTCGGCCTTGACCGCCTGGCCGTTGGCGTGGAACAGGCTCCAGTCGAAGTGAAAGGCCTGCGCGGCGTGCCAGCCGAAGGCGCCGAAGCTGCTGGCGAAGCCGCGGTAGAGGGGACCGGCGGCGTAGATGCCGACCAGGTCCAGCCCGCGCGCCGCCTCGTCGATCCGGGCCAGCACATGGCCCGTGTCCGGCGGCGCGGCCTCGTCGGCGAAGCTGCGCTGCCAGGGCTCGCGCTCCAGCGTCAGGTAGGGATCGGGCTGCAACTGGGCGAGCGCTTCGCGCAACTGGCGCAGGCCCTCGGCCAGGCGCGCGCGGTCGGCCGCCGGATCGCCGGATAGCGCGATCCAGCTCTTGGCGTGGCGCTCGTCGCGGATCAGCCGCAGGCACGCGGTGGCCTGCGTCACGCGCCCGGCCTGGCGCACCTTTGCCCGGTTGAAGCGGATGAATTCCGAGGACTCCGCGCTGTACCACAGCGTGAACGCCTCGCCCGGCGCCAGCGCGGCGCGCATGTCGTCGGCCAGCGCCGCGAACATGGATTGCGGGGATTGCACCTCTCTCATCACGCGGCTCCCCCGAAGACTTCGACCTGCCGGAACACGCAGGCCGGCGAGGCATGCCCCACTCGCACGATCTGGTTGGGCTCGCCCTTGCCGCAATATGGCGTGCCGTGGACCTCGAAGGTGCCGGCATCGCCGACCGCGGCGAGGCTGCGCCAGAAATTGGCCGAGACGCCGCGGTAGTTGGGATTCTTGACCACGCCCCTGAGCTCGCCGTCCTCGATCAGGCGGCCCCACTCGCAACCGAACTGGAACTTGTTGCGCGCGTCGTCGATGGACCAGGAGCGGTTGGTGGCCATCAGCACGCCGCGCTCGATGCCGCCCACCAGCTGGGCCAGCGTACGGTCGCCGGGTTCGAGGTTGAGATTGGCCATGCGGTCGATGGGCGGGCGGTTCCAGCCGCTGGCGCGGCTGTTGGCCACGCCCGGCAGGCCGCTGCGGAACTGCGAGAGCGCGCCGCCCAGCGGGCGCTGCAGGATGCCGTCGCGAATCAGGAAAGCCTTGCTTGCCGGCTGGCCGTCGTCGTCGTGCCCGTAGCTGCCCAGCTCCTCCGGAATGCCCGGATCGAAGCTGATGTTGAGCAGCGGCGAGCCGTACTGGTAATGGCCGAAGTCCTCCAGCCTGATAAAGCTGGTGCCGGCGTAGTTGCGCTCGTCACCGAGAATGCGGTCCAGCTCCAGCGGGTGGCCGACCGATTCGTGGATCTGCAGCATCATCTGGTCAGGCATCAGCAGCAGGTCGGTGAGACCGGTGGGGGCATTGGGCGCCAGCAGCAACTGCAGGGCCTCGTCCGCCACGCGTGGCGCGGCACCGGCAAAGCCGAGCCGCCCGACCACCTCGAAGCCGCCCTGCTGGCCGCTGCCGAAGCCGCCGAAGGTGCGCGTCTGGCTGTCGCTGCCGTCGAAGGCGGTTACGCTGATGCCGGGATAGACGAAGCGCTGTGCCTGCMATTGCTCGGCACCGGCGCTGTTCAGATAGAGCTGCTCCTGGAACTGGTGCGAGAGGTAGGCCACGTGGTTGACGATGCGCGCGTCCGCGGGCACGCCGGCACTCACCTCGGCCAGCAGCGCGAAGCGTTCGGCCAGGCCGGGAAAGGCGCCGTCCGCGCCCGGCGACGCGTAGCGCGCGCTGCCTTGCGGCGCCGGCAGGCCGCGCATGTCCACCAGCCCGTGCGCGGCGATGCGCTGCGCCAGCTCGCCCGCGCTGTCGAGCGCCCGCTGCAGGCCGGCAGCGCTGATATCGCTGGTGGCGGCATACGCCTCCACGCCGCCCAGGCGCACCGTCAGCATCGCGCCCACGTCGCGCGTCAGCGAAGGCGGCTCGGCCACGCCGCGCCGCAGCGTGCAAACCTCGCCGCTCTCCCGGATCAGGCGCAGCGAGTGAAACTCGGCGCGGGTGGCAAGGCCGGCGAAATCCTGCCTGACGCGTTCGAACACGATGGGCTCCTGGAGAACGATTGCGGGAACAGGCGGCAAGCGGTGCCGGCAATGCGCGCGCAATACGCACCCTGCCTTGCCACCAGCCTCGCCGCCCCGCAGCGGATCTTACCGCGCCGCCACGCCCGCCGCCGCCAGGTTCAGTCCGCCTGCACGCCCGCCGCCTTGATGATCGGCGACCATTTCTCGATCTCGGCCTGCAGCCAGGTGCGCAGGCCTTCCGGCGTCTGCTTGTCCTCGGGCACKATCTCCGCGCCCAGATCAGCCAGGCGGGCGGCCACCGCGGGGTCCCTGAGACCGGCGCGCAGCGCCACGTTGAGCCGGTCGATCACGGCCGGCGGCGTGCCGCGTGGCGCGTAGACGCCGTGCCAGACCTTGACCTCGAAGCCCTTGAGTCCGCCTTCGGCGAGCGTGGGCGCGCCCGGCAGCGACTTGATGCGCTGGGTGGTGGTCACGCCGTAGAGCTTGACCTTGTCGGCCTTGATATGCGGCAGGGTCTGGGTAGTCTGGTCGCACAGGATGTCGACCTGGCCGCCCAGCAAGGCCGTCATCGCGGGTGCCGTGCCCTGGCAGGGAATGGCGGTCAGGTCCACGCCGATGGCCTTCTGGAACAGCATCCCGCACAACTGCGAGACCGCGCCCAGGCCGGCATTGGCCAGGTTGAGCTTGCCCTGGTTCTGGCGGATGTAGGCCACCAGATCAGGCATGGTCTTGGGCGGCAGGTMGTGGCGGCCCAGCAGGGTCATCGGTACGTCGGCCACCTGCCCGACGAAACTGAAATCCGTCAGCGGCTTGTAGGACAGCTTGCTGTATAGCGCCGGCGCGGTGGCCATGCCGTTGTGATGGATCAGGATGGTGTAGCCGTCCGGCGCGGCCTTGGCCACGTAGGCGGCGGAGACGGTGCCACCGGCGCCGAGCCGGTTTTCCACCACCACGCTCTGGCCCAGGTTCTTCGACATCGCCGCCGCCAGCGTGCGCGCCACCACGTCGGTCGGGCCGCCCGCGGCGAACGGTACCACCATCGTGACCGGCCTGGCGGGATAGGCGTCGGCGGCGCGCGCTCCGGACGGCAGCGCCAGTGCCGCCGCCGTGCCCAGCGCGGCGAGCGCCATCCAGCGCCAGGGCGCCTGCCCGGCTGTCCTTGCTTGCCTGCCGCCGGTCTGCTGCCTTTGTCGCGACCCCTGCGCCTTGTAGCTTGCCATTGTCTCTGCCTCCATCGTGTTGAGGTATCCGGCCGGTCCTTCCGGCGCGTTCGCGGACTGGTCGTCCTTCGCCGCGCCGGTCCGGGGACGGCCGCGCCGGCCTTTCTTGTTTGTGCAGCAAGCGTGGCGGCAAAGCGGCGCAACGGCAATACGGATTTCCCTAAGGGTGGGCAAGGCCGCCCGGAAGGGAGCCGGAGTCTCTGGATGTGGCAGCAAGCGCGCCGCGAGGGGTGGTGCCGGCGCCTCTCCAGTCCCGGTCGCCGCCCCGGTCCGGTCCCGCGCCGATGCCGCACCGCTTTGCGCGCTCCCCGCCGGGCGCGCTTCCGGGGGCGCTAAGCCGCTCTTTCGCAAATCCGAATTTCGGCGCGGGAGGGGCTCGGGAATAATGGCCGCAAGCTAAATCCAATAACGGGGCCTTTTTCATGTTCGCAGAGCAGACGCACGACCAGCCGTATCCCGATATCCGTGAAGCCGTGCGTGCGCTATGCACGGGTTTCGATTCCGCCTACTGGCAGCGCGTGGAAGAACAGAACGCCTTCCCGGAAGAATTCGTGCAGGCGCTGACCAAGGCCGGCTGGCTGTCGGCCCTGATTCCCGAGGAATTCGGCGGCTCCGGCCTGCCGCTGACCGCGGCCTCCGTGATCATGGAGGAAATCAACCGCAATGGCGGCAATTCCGGCGCCTGCCACGGCCAGATGTACGTGATGGGCTGCCTCTTGCGCCACGGCTCGGAAGCGCAGAAGCAGCGCTGGCTGCCCGGCATCGCCTCGGGCGAGCTGCGCATGCAGTCGATGGSCGTGACCGAGCCGACCACCGGCACCGACACCACCAAGCTCAAGACCACCGCCGAGAAGAAGGGCGACCGCTACGTCATCAACGGCCAGAAGGTGTGGATCTCGCGCGTGCAGCACTCCGACCTGATGCTGCTGCTGGCGCGCACCACGCCGCTGGACCAGGTCAAGCGCAAGTCCGAGGGCCTGTCGGTGTTCGTGGTGGACCTGCGTGAAGCCATCGGCAAGGGGCTGACCGTGCGCCCCATCCGCAATATGGTCAACCACGAGACCAACGAGCTGTTCTTCGACAACCTGGAGATCCCGGCCGAGAACCTGATCGGCGAGGAAGGCAAGGGGCTCAAGTACATCCTCGACGGCCTCAACGCCGAGCGCATCCTGATCGCCGCCGAGTGCATCGGCGACGGCTACTGGTTCATCGAGCGCGCCAGCAACTATGCGCGCGACCGCATCGTGTTCGACCGCCCGATCGGCCAGAACCAGGGCGTGCAGTTCCCGATCGCGCGCGCCTACGTCAACGTGGAGGCCGCCAGCCTGATGCGCTACAAGGCAGCTGCCCTGTTCGACGCCGGCAAGGCCTGCGGCAAGGAAGCCAATATCTCCAAGCTGCTGGCCGCCGATGCCTCCTGGGAAGCGGCCAACGTCTGCCTGCAGACCCACGGCGGCTTCGGCTTTGCCGCCGAGTACGACATCGAGCGCAAGTTCCGCGAAACCCGCCTGTACCAGGTCGCGCCGATCTCKACCAACCTGATCCTGTCCTATGTGGCCGAGCACGTGCTCGAGCTGCCGCGTTCGTTCTGAGGGCCGCGCACATGTTCGCATCGCACCCGGGCATCCGCCCGCTCGACGGCATCCGCGTGGTCTCGCTCGAGCACGCCGTGGCCGCGCCCTTCGCCACGCGCCAGCTGGCCGATCTCGGCGCACGCGTGATCAAGGTGGAGCGCCCCGGCGTGGGCGATTTCGCGCGCGGCTACGACGAGACCGTCAACGGCCAGGCCTCGCACTTCGTCTGGCTCAACCGCGGCAAGGAAAGCCTCACGCTCGATCTCAAGGACGAGGAAGCGCAGACCGTGCTGCACCGCTTGCTGGMCGACGCCGACGTGCTGGTGCAGAATCTCGCCCCCGGCGCCGCCGCGCGCATGGGGCTGGATTTCGATACGCTGCATGCCCGCTACGACAAGCTGATYGTGTGCGACATCTCCGGCTACGGCGATGCCGGCCCCTACCGCGACAAGAAAGCCTACGACCTGCTGATCCAGGCCGCGGCCGGCCTGATCGGCATCACCGGCAGCGCCGACGAACCCTCGCGCGCCGGCATCTCCATCGCCGACATCGCGGCCGGCATGTACGCCTACACCGGCATCCTCTCCGCGCTGCYGCAGCGCGGGTGCACCGGCACCGGCCTGCGCGTGGAGGTCACCATGCTCGAAGCGCTGACCGAGTGGATGAACTACGCGCTGTACTTCGGCCACTACGGCGGCAAGGCGCCGGCCCGCTTCGGTGCCTCGCATCCGGCCATCGCGCCCTACGGCGTGCATCGCACCGGCGACGGCGGCAGCGTGATCTTCGGCCTGCAGAACGAACGCGAATGGCAGGCCTTCTGCGAAAAGGTGCTGGGCCAGCCCGAACTGCTCAAGGACGCGCGCTTCTCCTCCAACTCGGGGCGCGTGAAGAACCGGGCCGAGCTGACCGCGCTGATCGAGACCCGCTTCGCGCCGATGACGGTGACGCAGGTGGAAGCGCTGCTCGACCAGGCGCAGATCGCCAACGCGCCGATGAACGATATCGAGGCCGTCTGGAATCATCCGCAGCTCGCCGCGCGCGGACGCTGGCGGGAAGTGAGCAGCCCGGGCGGGATGATCGGGGCGTTGTTGCCGCCGGCCAACCTGTCTGGCGTGGAGCCGGTGATGGGGGATGTGCCGGCGCTTGGCGCGCATAGTGGAGATATTCTTTMTGAGCTGGGGTATTCGGAGGGGAGGATTGCTGAATTGAGGGAGCGGAAGGTGGTTTGAATTTGGGTATGCGCGTGGAAGTCTGCTTGCGACTGTGGGCCTGGCGGCTTGGGCTTGGTAGCCCGTTCGCACACATGTAAGTGTCACTTTTCTTTTCTCGAAAAGAAAAGTAACCAAAAGAAAGCGATTCTTGCAGAAGGCTGGGCGCTCAGACTTCAGCTTTGATGGTGGTTTCGTGGTGGGGGCGTTGGCTTCGATCAGGCTGCTGACGCTACCGGCGCGGACCATGGCGACACCACTGGAGGTGTCCGATTCGCGGCGCCGCTGCATGATGGCGGTGGCCCGGGTGATTCAAGCTGCTGCCGCGACCGGCGCGAATGGACACGTCATAGAGGCGGCACTGGTTTCGTGGTGGGTGCGGTGGCTCCCGTGTGAGAGTACCGCAGACACCAGCCGCCCACCACGAAAACACGAGGGTCCTATGTCGTGGCCGCCCGAGCCGGAAACGGCAGAATTCCAGCACAACCACGAACCCCACGACGAAACCGACAGCCTCCGCAACCCTGTTCGGCTCTGCCCCTGCCGGCCAGGCAGTCCGCTTTCTTTGCCTACTTTCTTTTCGGAAAAAAGAAGGCAGGTCGCTCCGGGGGAGCGAAAGCCTTTGACTTTGAAGTTGACTTTGAATTTGAAGCMCTTGACTTTGAAGCACCAGCCTCCACCAGAAGCTGCGAGCCCCAAGCGAGGAACTGCAGGACAAACGAACCAGAGCAAGAAGATGACCCAGCAATCCGACACGAACAATTATCCGACCCGCCAGCTCTGCGACTTCCTGGCCCGCTTCACCCTGGCCGACGTGCCGGCGGAGGTCGTGGAAAAGACCAAGGACCTMTTCCTCGACTGGATMGCCTCTGCGATCGCCGGCAAGKATGCGCCCGCGGTGCGCAAGCTGCAGGAGTTCGTCGCGGCGATGGGCCCGCAGCAGGGCCCGTCCGAGGTCTTCGTGGACCGCCGCCGCACCTCGCCGTACTTTGCCGCGCTGATCAACGGCGCSTCTTCGCAYGTGGTGGAGCAGGACGACGTGCAYAACGGCTCSGTGCTGCACCCGGCYGCSGTGGTGTTCCCGGCGGTGATCGCCGCCGCGCAGGCGGAGGGCAAGAGCGGCGCGGACGTGCTGCTGGCGTCCATCGCMGGCTACGAGGCCGGCATCCGCATTGGCGAATTCATGGGCCGCTCGCACTACCGCGTGTTCCATACCACCGGCACGGTGGGCACGCTGGCGGCGGCCGCGGCGGTGGCCAAGCTCTACGGCATGGACGCCGAAGGCATCAACCAGGCACTGGGTTCGGCCGGCACGCAAGCCGCCGGCCTGTGGGAATTCCTGCGCGACGCGGCGGATTCCAAGCAGTTGCACACGGCCAAGGCCGCGGCGGACGGGCTGATGTCGGCCTGGATCGCGCGCGCTGGCTTCACCGGCGCGAAGCGCATCCTGGAAGGCGCGCAGGGCATGGCGGCGGGCATGTCGAGCGATGCCAACCCGGCGGCGCTCACCGATGGCCTGGGCACGCGCTGGGCCACCGCCGAGACCTCGTTCAAGTTCTTCGCCTCGTGCCGCCACACGCACCCGGCGGCCGACGCGCTCAAGGCGCTGATGCTGCGCGACCAGGTCCGCGCGGACCAGATCGCCGCCGTGACCGCGCATGTGCACCAGGGCGCGATCGACGTGCTCGGCCCGGTCACCGATCCCAGGACCATCCACCAGGCCAAGTTCTCGATGGGCACGGTGCTTGGGCTGGTCGCGGTGCACGCGCACGCCGGCCTCGGCGAGTTCGAGGACCATGCGCTGCAGGATGCGCAGGTGGCGGCCTTCCGCGACAAGGTGGAGATGGAACTCGACGACGAGATCAACGCCGCCTATCCGCGCCAGTGGATCGGCCGCGTCACCGTCAGGACCACCGACGGCCGCACGCTKGGCGCGCGCGTGGACGTGCCCAAGGGAGACCCCGGCAACACGCTGTCGCGTCCGGAACTGGAAGCCAAGGCGGTGCAGCTGGGCGCCTTCCGCCACGGCGGCAGCGAAGCCGAGATGCGCGCCATCATCGCCCGCGTATGGGCGCTGGAGAAACAGGCCAACGTCAACGACTGGCTGCCCGGCGCGCGCTAACGTTCGAGAGCCATCATGTCCACTGCATCCAACGCTTCCACCGCCATCACCTACCTGTTCGTGCCGGGCGACCGGCCCGAACGCTTCGACAAGGCCGCGGCGGCCGCGCCCGATGCGCTGATCCTCGATCTCGAGGATGCCGTGCACCCGGACGCCAAGCCCGCCGCGCGCACCGCCATCGCCGCCTGGCTGCTCGCGCGCGGCGCGCAGTCGCAGGCTTATGTGCGCATCAACGACACCAGTTCGCCGGCCTTCGCGGCCGACATGGACTGGCTGCGCGCGCTGCCGCCCGACGCGCCGCTGGCCGGCCTGCTGGTGCCCAAGGCCGAGGACGCGGTCGCGCTCGGCGAGATCGCCCAGGCGCTGGCCCAGGTCAATCCGCAGGGCCGCGTGGTGGCGATCATCGAAAGCGCGCGCGGCCTGCATGACATCGATGCGGTGGCCAGCGCGCCGGGCGTGTCGCGCCTGGCCTTCGGCTCGCTCGATTTCGCCGTGGACCTGGGCTGCGCCCACACCCGCGAGGCGCTGCTGATGGCGCGCTCGCGCATCGTGCTGGCCTCGCGCGTGGCCGGCCTGCCGCCGCCCGTGGACGGCGTCACCACCGCGCTCAAGGACGAAGCCGTGCTGGCCGACGACGTGGCCCACGCGCGCGCGCTGGGCTTTGCCGCCAAGCTGTGCATCCACCCGGCCCAGCTCGCCGCCGTGCGCACGGGCTTCCTGCCCACCGCGCAACAGCTCGACTGGGCGCAGCGCGTGCTGGCCGCCACCGCCGGCGGCAGCCATGCCGTGCAGGTCGACGGCAAGATGGTCGACCGCCCCGTTATCGAACAAGCCCGGCGCATCCTCGCGCTCGCCGGCCACCCCGAAGCCCAGCAAGCCAACCCGTCATGACCCAGCTCGAACACCTGCGTACCTGGATCGGCCGCAGTGAAAGCCGCACCGAGACCCTTGCTCCCGAACCCGTGACCGGGCTCGCCGCCACCCTCGACCTGGACGGCGACGCGCTCGTGCGCGGCCCGCTGCCGCCCCTGTGGCACTGGCTGTATTTCCTGCCGCGCGCGCCGCAGCGCGAGCTGGGCCAGGATGGCCATCCCGCGCTCGGCGGCTTCATGCCGCCGATGCCGCTGCCGCGCCGCATGTGGGCCGGCGGCGAACTCGAGTTCAAGCGCCCGCTACGCGTGGGCGATACCGTCACGCGCACCTCCACCGTGCGCAACGTGGAATACAAGACGGGCCGCAGCGGCGAGCTGTGGTTCGTCACCGTGGAGCACGTGCTGAGCGTCGACGGCGAAGTCGCGCTGAACGAGCGCCACGACCTGGTCTATCGCGCCATGCCCGAGCCCGGCGAGCCGCTGCCGCCGCGACCGCGCCTCGCGCACCAGGCAAAGTGGCAGCGCCAGCTGCACGCAGATCCGGTCATGCTGTTCCGCTTCTCGGCGCTCACCTTCAACGGCCATCGCATCCACTACGACCACGACTACGTGCGCGACGTGGAAGGCTATCCCGGCCTGGTGGTGCACGGCCCGCTGCAGGCCGTGCTCGCGCTCGACCTGGTGGCGCGCGAAATGCCGGCGGACAGGGTGCGCCGCTTCGGCTTCCGCGGGCTGGCGCCGCTGTTCGACCACGACACCGTGACGGTGGGCGGCGTGCCCGATGCGGCCACGCCGGGCAAGATCGTGCTCTGGACTGGCGACGATGCCGGCGGCCAGTCGATGGAGGCGTGGGCCGTGGTGGAGAACTGACGGACACGTGCTGTACAGGCAKGACGCCGGTACCCACGCAGAAAACAACAACGGGAGCTGGCGGGGAAAACAACAAAGGAGACTTCCCATGCACGCATTCCGCAGCGGCCGGCGCATCGCCTGCGCCGCCGTTCACGCCATCGTTGCCCTGTGCGGGGTCACCGCCGCGCAGGCGCAGCAGAGTCCCGGCTACCCCACCCGCCCGGTCACCCTGATCGTGCCCTACGCGCCGGGCGGCACCACCGACGTGGTGGTGCGCCGGTTCGCCGCGGCGCTGCAGAAATCGCTGGGCCAGAGCGTGGTGGTGGAAAACAAGCCCGGCGGGGCCGGCACCATKGGCGCGCTCGCGCTGCGCCAGGCCAGGCCGGATGGCTACACCTTGTCGATGATGCCGGTGACGGTGTTCCGCCAGCCCTTCATCCAGAAGACCGCCTTCGATCCGGCGCGCGATTTCACCTACCTGTCCCGCATCACCGGCTACACCTTCGGCGTGGTGGTGCGTGCCGACTCGCCATGGAAGAGCTGGCCTGATTTCCTTGCTGCCGCGCGGGCCCGCCCGGGCAACGTCAGCTACGGCTCGCCCGGCCAGTTCAGCTCGCCGCACATCACCATGATCGAGCTGACGACCAGGGAGAACCTCACGGTCAACCACGTGCCGTTCAAGGGCGATGCCGACTGCCTCAACTCACTCATGGGGAACCATGTACAGCTCTGCGCGGCAGGCAGTGCCGCCGGCACCCTGGTCGATGCCGGCAAGCTGCGCTGGCTCAACCTGTGGACCGCGCAACGCTCGCCACGCTGGCCGGACGCGCCCACGCTGCGCGAGCTCGGCTACGACATGGTCTCCAACTCGCCCTATGGCGTGGCCGGCCCGAAGGGAATGGACCCTCAGGTGGTGCGCATCCTGCAGGACGCGCTGCGCCGCGCGGCCGAAGACCCGCTGCACCTCGCCGCGCTCAAGCAGCAGGACCAGGACCTGATGTACCTGGACAGTGCCGGCTACACACGCTTTGCCATGCAGCAGATCGCGCAGGAAAAGGCGCTGGTCGAGCGACTTGGCATCAAGGCAGAATGACTATGCGCAGACACCCGACACAACCTCGTTGCGCAGCGACTGCGACAGCCMGGCCACTGCGCCGCAAATGCCTCGCCGCGCTCTGCGCGCTGGCAGCGCCGGCGCTTGGCCTGGCGCCGGCCGGCACCGCCTGGGGGCAGCAAGACTTCCCGACCCAGCCGTTGCGCCTGGTCGTGCCCTATGCCGCGGGCGGTCCCACCGACGCCTTCGCCCGCGTGCTCGCCGAGCATTGGGGGCAGAAGCTCGGCAAGCCGATGGTGGTGGAAAATCGTACCGGCGCGGGCACCGTGGTAGGCACGGACTATGTGGCGAAGGCCAGGCCGGATGGCTACACGGTGCTGCTGACCACGGTGGCGCACGCCGTCAACGACAGCATCGTGCCGCACCTGCCGTACCGCACCACGCGGGACTTCACGCCGGTGGGACTGGCCGCGAGGGCGCCCCTGGTGCTGCTGGTCACGCAGGCATTCCCGGCGCGCAACCTGGCGGAATTCGTCGCCTACGTGAAGCAGCATCCCGGCATGGTGAACTACGGCTCGGCCGGCAATGGCAGCGCGCCCCACCTTGCGTCCGTGCTGCTGGACCAGATGGCCGGCCTGCAAACCACCCACGTGCCCTATCGGGGCACGGGCCCGGCCATGACCGACCTGATCGGCGGCCAGATCGGCTACATGATCGACAGCGCCCCTACCGGCCTCGCCCAGGCCAAGGCCGGCACGGTGCGGCTGATCGCCACCACCATGAAGGCACGCCTGCCCCAGACCCCGGGCGTTCCGGCCGTGGCCGAAGCCGTGCCCGGCTACGAGGCCTACACATGGAATGGCGCCTTCGTCCCCGCCGGCACGCCGCCGGCGCGGGTGGAACAACTCAACCGCGCGCTGCGCGCGGCGCTGGCCGACCCGCAACTGCGCCAGCGCGCCTACGAGATGGGCCTGCTGCTTGAAGCCGACCCCAGCCCGCAAGCGCTCGCCGGGCACCTCGAAACGGAACTCGCCAAATGGCGCAAGGTGGCACAAGCCGCCCATATCCAGGAACCCTGAACCATGTCCATGAATCCCGGCGCGCGCGCCGATGCCGCTGCCAAAGGCACCGGCAGCACCAGCAGCACCAGCATCACCACCGACACGCCATTCGATCCGCGCAGCCACCGCATGTGCGAACAGCGCTACTTCGAGGACTTCGTCCCCGGCGAACGCTTCGTGCTGCCTTCGCGCACCATGACCGAGGCCCTCTTCGCAGCCTTCCAGCTCGCCAGCGGAGACAACCACCCGGTGCACTACGATGCCGAGTACTGCCGCGCGCACGGCATGCCGCACATGCTGGCGCACGGCTACCAGGTGCTGATCCAGACGKCGGCCGGCGCCGGCTTGTTTCCGCATATGGTGGAGGAGTCGCTCAAGGGCTTCATCGACCAGAGCAGCCGCTTCCTGCATCCCGTCTTCGTGGGGGATACCTTGTACAGCACGCTGGAGGTCGCCGAGCTGGCTCCCAACCGGAGCACCGGCGTGCTGACGCTGCGCTCCACCGTGCACAACCAGCATGGCGTGCTGGTGCTGGACGGCACGCAGCGCTATCTGTTGCGCAAGCGGGCGCCGGCGGGTTGATCGTGCCGGGTGGCGGGTAGCCGCCCACATGCTTGTTCCCTTCTCCCGCTTGCGGGAGCGGGGAGCCAAGGTTCGCCACCCTCGCCCCTTCGTCCCGTCCCCCTTTCTCCCCTTCTCCAATACGGGCCTTGTSGGCAAAAAAAAATCGCGGCCCGTGCGAGCCGCGATTTCTACCTGCGAAGCCTGCGCACTCAGCGCATCGTCATTCCACCTGGATCTTCGCCGTCTTGACCACGCCGCCCCACAAGGCCAGTTCCTTCTGGATGCGGTCGGCCAGCGGCTTGGGACCGGTGATGTTCAGGTCGTATCCGCCCTGCGTCATGCGCTGCTGGAACGCACGATCGTCACCGATCGCCTTCTGCGCCTTGACCAGCTTGTCCACCACGTCGGCGGGCAGCTTCTGCGGGCCCACCAGCGCGTACCAGCCGGTGAGATCGTAGTTCTTCATGCCGGACTCGATCATGGTTGGCACATTGGGCAGCGCGGCGTTGCGGCCCTTGGACGTCACCGCCAGCGCGCGCACCTTKCCGCCCTGGATGTGACCGATGGCGGTGCCGGTGATGTCGAACATGAAGGTCACCTTGCCACCGACCACGTCGGCCATGGCCGGCGAATTGCCCTTGTACGGCACGTGCAGCATCTTTACGCCGCCCATCTGCGCCAGCAGCTCGGCCGACAGGTGATTGGACGCGCCCACGCCGGCCGAGCCGAAGCTGACACCGTCCGGGTGCTTGCGCGCATAGTCCACCAGCTCGCCCACGTCCTTGGCGGGGAATTCCTTGTTGATCAGCAGGACGTTCGTGTAGTCGGTGATCAGGCCGATGTAGCTGAAGTCCTTGGTCKGGTTGAAGTTCACCGACTTCTGGATCAGCGGCGTCATGGTCATGGTGGGGCTGGCCACGAAGTACAGCGTATAGCCGTCCGGCGCCGCCCGGGCCGTCAGGTCGGCGGCGATGGCGCCGCTGGCGCCGGCGCGGTTGTCCACCACCACCGGCTGCTTGAGCGCGCGGCCCAGGTAATCGGCATAGATGCGCGCAGCGGTATCGACCGGGCCGCCAGGCGCGTAGCCCACGATCAGCTTCACCGGGCGCGCCGGGTAGGCGTCGGCCCATGCGGCGCCTTGCACCGCGGCCAGCAGCAGGCCGGCCATCATCCATCGTTTCATTTGCATCTCCTCCTTATTGTGTTTGTCGCCGGGCCGCGCCATGCGCGCTCCGGTACACGTGCGCTTCGACCCGTGGCGAAGCGCTGCCGGGCGTCAGGCAGCCGCGGCGCTGCCATCCACCAGCGCGCGCAGCGGCTGCTTKAGCAACTTGCCGCTGGCGGTGGTGGGGATGGTTTCGATCACGCGGATCTGCGCGGGGCGCTTGTACGGCGCCAGGCTTTCGCGCAGGTAGGCTTCCAGCRCGGGCATGTCGATGCGGGCACCGGGCTGGGTTTCGATGAAGGCCACCACGTCTTCGTTGCCGTCGGCCGCCTGGCGCCCGACCACGGCGGACTGGCGCACGCCGGGGAAGGCATTGATGACGGACTCCACCTCGATCGGATACACATTGAAGCCCGRKCGGATGATCAGGTCCTTCGAACGGCCGACGATGAACAGCGCGCCATCCGGAGCGAGGAAGCCAAGATCGCCGGTATTGAGCCAGCCGCCCGGCAACAGCGCCTCCGCGGTCTGTTCTTCGTTGCGGAAGTAGCCGCGCATCACGCCGGGACCGCGCACGCGGATCTGGCCACGCTCGCCGGGGGGCATCGGCTGGCCCTGCTCGCTGGTGATGGCGATCTCCACGCCCTCGACGATATAGCCGGCCGAGCAGTCGGTGCGCGGTGCATCCTTGCGCGTGATGAACAAGGAGCCGGCGTACTCGGTGATGCCGTAGCCGTGGTGCAGCGGCTGGCCGAACCACGCCTCGGTGTCGCTCTTGAGGGTGGGGTCCAGCGGCGCACCGCCGGTATAGAGGTAGCGCAGGCGCGGGAACGCGGTGGCGCCGTTCTTGCCGGTCCTGGCCGACGACTCGCGCGCCAGCGCCATGATGCGCGTGAACATGGTCGGCACGCCCTGCAGCATGGTGAGGCCGGGCGACTCCAGCGCCGTGAACACGTCGGCCGCGTCGAAGCGCGGGCGCATCACCAGGCTGGCGCCGGCGTAGAGCGTGGCCATCAGCACCGTGGCAATGCCGAAGATGTGCGACAGCGGCAGCGCGCCATAGGCGATATCGTCCGGGCCCAGGTCGCGCGAGGTCGCCGAGATGCGCGCGAAGATGGTGAGGCCGGCATGCGGCACCATCACGCCCTTGGGGGCGCCGGTGGTGCCGGAAGTGTAGATCAGCGTGGCGATGTCGCGCGCCTGTGCGGCATCCACGCGCTGCGGCGCCCGCGCGGCGCGCAGCACGGCGAAGCGCGGATCGAGCGCGGCGCAGTCCGAGGGCTGCGCGCCGAGCCGTGCGGCGTGCGCGGCTGCTACGTCGGACACGTGGTTGGTGAAGAAGGTCAGCAGCGGCTCGGCATGGTCACGGATGCCGTCGATCTCGCGCGGGGAAAGCCGCGCGTTGACCTGGATCGGCCACGCGTGCAGCGCGCTGCAGGCAAACAGCATCACCACCATCTCGGTGCAGTTCTCGCCCACCACCATCACGCGGTCGCCCTGGCCCACGCCCTGCGCGGCCAGCCAGTCGCGCGCGGTGGCGATGCGCTGCCACAGCGCGCCATAGCTCAGGATCCCGTCGCTCTCGTACAGGCAGGGCGAATCAGGCGAGCGCTCGGCCCAGTGTTTCGGGATGTCGTGGATGAACTCGGGGCGGAAGGAAGACATGATGCGGGCGATGTAATGCGGATGAAGCTGACGAAAGGGAAGCCGGTGCCCGAAGGACACCGGCTGCGGACAAGCTTATTGGTCGAGGTGGATGCCGGCCGACTTGATCAGGCCATCCCACTTCTGGTACTGACTGCGCATATATGAGCCGAACTGCGCCGGCGTGGACGGAAACGGCACCGTGCCCTGCGCCGCGAGGCGCGCGGCCAGCTCGGGCTGCGCCAGCGCGGCCACGATCTCGGCGTTGAGGCGGTCGACCACGGCCGGCGGCGTATTGGCCGGCGCGGCCACGCCGAACCAGGCGGTCAGCTCGTAGCCGGGCACGCCCGCGGCGGCCAGCGTTGGCACGCCCGGCAACTGGTCCGAAGGTTTCGCGGTGGTCACGCCKAGCGCGCGCACGCGGCCGTCGCGCACATAGGGCAGCGCGGTGGAAATGCTGTCGAACATCATGGTCAGGCGCCCGCCGATCAGGTCGGTCATGGCCGGGGCGCTGCCCTTGTACGGCACGTGGTCGATGCGCACGCCCGCCATGTGGGTAAACAGCTCGCCCGCCAGGTGCGAGGACGAGCCGTTGCCGAACGAGCCGTAGCTCAGCTTGCCGGGCTCGCGCTTGGCCAGCGCGATCAGTTCGGCCACGTTGCGCGCGGGCACCGACGGATGCACCACCAGCACATTGGGCAGGTAGGCCACCGAGGCTACCGGCGCAAAATMCTTGAGCGGGTCGTAGCCCGGCTTGTCGTACAGGCTCTTGTTCACGGCCAGCGAACCGAACGTGCCGAAAAACAGCGTATAGCCGTCGGCCGGCGCGCGCGCCACCGACACCGCGGCGATATTGCCGCCCGCGCCGGGGCGGTTCTCGATCACCACCGGCTGGCCCAGCCGCACCGACAGCGCATGGCTGACCTCGCGTGCCAGCAGGTCGGTGGCGCCGCCCGGCGGGAAGGGCACGACCAGGCGCACCGGCTTGTCCGGATAAGCCGCGAACGCGCTTGCGGTGGCCGCCAGCAAGCCGCAGAGCGCGAGCAGCCTGGTGCAACGTGTGGTCCAGCGTGACATTCGCCTGTCTCCTCGGCGTTAATTGTGATGTTGCTGCGATGGAACAGCGCCAGTGTGAGTCAGGCGCCGCAGGGGCGCCATTTGGATTTGTTTAAGGCCGTGTTCGGGACGGCGGGGAGCAGCGCCGGCATGACGCAGGAGGTGCGCGCCCTGGTGCAAACCCTTGGCGGCGCGCGGCCCGGCGCGGCCGAACGCTTCCGGCAGGCCGAAGAGCGGCTTTGCCATTGCGGAACCAGCGAATCCCCTGCCCCCCATAGAATCGGAGCACCGTATCGCGGAGGCGACCGTGGTCCGTGGCGCATGTGCGCGMGGCCCGCGGCCGGCCTTCCCAACCGAGGGGACAAGCAGATGGATTTGCGTTTCAACGCCGCGGAGCAATCGTTCCGCGAAGAGGTTCGGAGTTTCGTGCAGGCCAGCCTGCCGGCGGATATCCGCGACAAGGTGCTGGCGCACCAGCGCGTGGAGAAAGACGACTACGTGCGCTGGCACCGCGTGCTGCACGCGCAAGGCTGGGGCGCGCCGACCTGGCCCAGGCAATGGGGCGGCACCGGCTGGACCCCGCTGCAGCGCCTGATCTTCGAGATCGAGACCTTCCGCGCCGGCGCGCCGCGCCTGCTGCCGTTCGGCCTCACCATGATCGGCCCGGTGCTGATGAAGTACGCCAGCCCCGAGCACCAGGAACGCTTCCTGCCGCGCATCCCCACGGTGGAAGACTTCTGGTGCCAGGGCTATTCCGAGCCCGGCTCCGGCTCCGACCTGGCTTCGCTCAAGACGCGCGCCGTGCGCAAGGGAGACCGCTACATCGTCAACGGCCAGAAGACCTGGACCACGATGGCGCATTTCGCCGACTGGATCTTCTGCCTGGTGCGCACCGACTCCGAGGTCAAGCCGCAGGAAGGCATCTCCATGCTGCTGATCGACATGAAGACGCCGGGCGTGACGGTTCGCCCCATCGTCACGCTCGACGGCGGCCACGACGTCAACGAAGTGTGGTTCGAGGACGTGGAAGTGCCGGCCGCCAACCTGCTCGGCGAAGAGAACCGCGGCTGGACCTACGCCAAGTACCTGCTCGGCCACGAGCGCACCGGCATCGCCGGCATCGGCCACTGCAACCGCGAACTGCGCCAGCTCAAGCACTACGCGGCGCAGTCCACCGACGGCGCCGGCCGGCCGCTGATCGACGACGTGCGCATGCGCGACAAGATCGCCCGCATCGAGATGGACATCATGGCGCTGGAAATGCTGCTGCTGCGCGTGGCCACGCAGTCCGCCGGCCAGCCCGGCCCCGAGGCCTCCATCGTCAAGATCCGCGGCTCCGAAATCCAGCAGGACCTGGCCATGCTGCAGATGGAAGTGGCCGGCCCCAGCGCGTGGCCGTACTCGCCTCGCTGGCTCGAAGCGGGCGAGACGCCTGCGGACATGCCGCAGCACGCACCGGACTGGGCCGCGCCCGCCGCCTCCACGTACTTCGACATGCGCAAGACCTCCATCTACGGCGGCGCCACCGAAGTACAGAAGAACATCATCTCCAAGATGATCCTGGGTTTCTGAACGCCGGGACAGAAGGAACAAGCACAGCCATGGACTTCAATTACAGCGAAGAGCAGCAGATGCTGGCGGACAGCCTGCGCCGCTTCATCGATACCGAATACACCTTCGCCAAGCGCCGCGCCAGCGCGCGCGACGGCGCCAGCCTCGACCGTGCCACCTGGGCCCAACTGGCCGAGATGGGCGTGCTCGGCCTGACCGTGCCAGCCGAGTACGGCGGCTTCGGCGAAAGCGCAGCCAGCCAGCTGGTGGTGCAGCGCGAACTCGGCCGCGGCCTGGTGCTCGAGCCGGTCACGCCCGCCGCGGTCATCTCCACCGCCGTGCTGGCAGCCTACGGCAGCGCGGCGCAGAAGGAAGAATGGCTACCCGCCATCGCCAGCGGCGAGCGCATCGTCACCCTCGCCTACCTGGAGCCCACCACCCGCTACCGCCCCGAAAGCGCGCGCGCGGCCGCCGAGCGCAAGGGCGACGGCTACCAGCTCAACGGCACCAAGACACTCGCCTGGCACGGCGAAGCCGCCGATGCCTTCCTGGTCAGCGCGCGCATCGCCGGCAGCAACGAACTGTCGCTCTTCCTGGTGCCGAAGGACGCGCCCGGCCTGACCGTGCGCGGCTACCCCACCATGGACGGCCTGCGCGCCGCCGACCTCACGCTGCAGAACGCCACGGTCGGCGCCGATGCGCTGGTAGGCAGCGAAGGCAACGGCCTGGCCGCGCTCACGCACGGCATCGACCACGGCATCGCCGCGCTATGCGCCGAAGCCGCCGGCGCGATGGAAAGGCTGATCGAGATCACCGGCGAATACCTGCGCACGCGCCAGCAGTTCGGCAAGCCGCTCGCCGCGTTCCAGGCCCTGCAGCACCGCATGGCCGACATGCTGGTGCAGAAGGAACTGGCGTTGTCGATGGCCTATGTCGCCGCGCAAGCGCTCGACGAAACCGATCCCGCGCAGCGCCGCCGCATGCTCAGCGGCGCCAAGGTGGTGGTCGCCAAGGCCGGCCGCTTCGTCGGCCAGCAGGCGGTGCAACTACATGGCGGGATGGGGATGACGGATGAACTTGAGGTTGGGGATTACTTCAAGCGGCTGACGATGATCGACCCGCTGCTGGGGGATAGCGATTTTCATGTGCAGCGGTATGGGGAGGTGATGGTKGGGTAGGTTGAGCAATCGGCGCTTGCGCCTGCGCTCGCTCGGCAATGCGTGTCTTTTTGCTCTGCCGGGCGGKCCGGTCTGCATGCGCCAGTTCAGTCCTCCGGCCAGTTGCTATCGCCTTCGGTCGGGGACTTCGGATACCGAATAAGATGGCTCTCCCGATCGCTCTCCCCAACGGTCATTCAGCCGCCAGGATCTGGATGATCCTCACTGGGAATGACGAGCAAGGTCGGTACAGTCGCGCCGTCCCCATAGTGGTCGGCGTAGCAGCGCTTACCGTTGTCGCAGGTCAGTGTCCAGTCTTTGTAGTCCTTGAAAACCGGCCGGTAGACACCAGGATCCGCAGCAGCCGCCAAAATGGAGAGTAAGGCCAGTGGGCCGACGAGCAGTAGGCGATGAGGTAGTTTCACAGTCACACACCATTGGAGGGACTTACATTTTCTATCTGAGATGACCTGGCGCAGAAACAATCGATTTTCCGCCTCGTGTAATTCAGTTAGTCCGCCTTATCAGTTCTCCGT
>NZ_JBFTLQ010000054.1:0-56724 GCF_056396525.1 Cupriavidus sp. 05T41 | reverse complement strand
TGAATGCAATGGAGACGCCCGAGGATGGCTAGACCCGAGGTCATTACAGTAAGCATGCGTGAGTTAGACAGGCTCAAGACCGTTCAGGCGGTCGTGGATGGTCAATTGCGGCCCAGCGTGGCCGCCGAACGGTTGGAGATCACGGATCGGCAGTTCCGGCGGCTGCTAGAACGCTATAGGCAGGAAGGCCCATCCGGGCTCGCGTCGCGGCGGCGCGGCCGGCCCAGCAACAACCGCATGCCGGTGGACCGCGAATCCGTAGCCCTTGGCCTGATCCGGGAACACTACGCCGACTTCGGCCCGACCCTGGCCGCCGAGAAGCTGCGCGAGCGCCATGGGCTGACGTTGTCCAAGGAAACGATCCGCCGACTGATGGTGAGCGCCGGGCTTTGGGTGCCAAGGAAGCAGCGCCCGCCCAAGGTCTACCAGCCACGCAACCGTCGCGCATGCCTGGGCGAGCTGATTCAGATCGACGGCTGCGATCACCGCTGGTTTGAGGAGCGCGCGCCGGCCTGCACGCTGCTGGTCTATGTCGACGACGCCACCAGCCGGATCATGGAACTGCGTTTTACCCACTCGGAGGCAACCTTCACGTACTTCGCCGCGACACGCGCCTATCTGGAGCGCCATGGCAAGCCCGTGGCGTTTTACAGCGACAAGGCCAGCGTGTTCCGCGTCAACAAGCCGAACGCAACCGGTGGTGACGGCCATACCCAGTTTTCCCGGGCCCTGTTTGAGCTGAACATCGAAGGCATCTGCGCCAACAGCAGCCAAGCCAAGGGGCGTGTGGAACGAACCCACCTGACCCTGCAGGACCGCCTGGTCAAGGAACTGCGTCTGCGCGCGATCAGCACCATGGAGGACGCCAACGTCTTCATGCCGGAGTTCATCGCTGACTACAACGCGCGCTTTGCCAAGGTGCCCCGGAACAGTCATAACGCGCATCGTTCGCTGCGACCTGATGAGAACCTGGACCTGATCTTCACTTGGCGCGAACCGCGCTGCGTATCCAAGAGCCTGACGATCCAGTACGACAAGATGCTCTACCTGCTGGCCGATACGCCAGAGCATCGGAAGCTTGCTGGGCGCTATATCGACGTCTATCACTATCCGGACGGTAGGATTGAGCCACGGGCGAATGGCGCTACCCTGCCCCACACCATCTATGACCGACTGTCGGAGATCGATCAAGGCGCCATCGTCGATAACAAGCGACTCGGAGCTGTGTTGCAGATGGCGCAATATGTCCAGGAGAAACGCGACAACACACGATCGCTCTCTTTGCCTGCCACGGAAGGCGTTGTCCGCAAGCGTGGACGACCACCAGGCAAGAAGTCGCAGCGCTCGCTGGATCAGAACGATATGTTGGAAGCGCTAAAACGCTTACAGCGGCAACCGTGGCCGCTTAACGGAACTGAGAATTGATTCAGCTTGACACCTGGGAATTCAAATCCGCCCTGCTGGCATGACAGCCCCACCCTGATCACAACTCTGCCGCTTCAGGCCAGCACCACCGCCCGACGGGAACCTCATAAGCAGAACAAACAACACTGAAATGACACCGAACAACCGGACATTTCAACTTTGCTGGCGCCCGGACATTTCAACTTTGCCTGGACAAATTGATGTTGGCCCCAATTAGTAATGTCACGTGCGCCATCTGACCATCGCCGAGGGTACCAACCAGATCCAGTCGATGCTGATGGCACAAAGCGCGCTGGAACTGTCCGCCCTGCGTTGACCCGGGCCAGACCACTTCGTCATCATTCCGTTCTGATCAGTAACCATGCCTCAAGTCGTTCCCACTGCCAGCCGTGTCCTGCAAGTCTTTGAAGTCTTCGCGCGCGAAGGGCGCCCGCTGAGCAACTCCGAACTGGCCCGACACCTCGAACTGGCTGACAGCAGTTGTTCCGATCTGCTGTTCACCATGCGCGAGGCTGGCTATCTGTTGCGTACGCCGAAGTCGCGCCAGTTCTACCCGACGGCACGCCTGAGCGATGTCGCGCAGCGTATCGCCGCACTGGACCCGCTGCATGCGTTCGCGACCGAGGCGCTGGAGATTCTGACCAAGGAGTCTGGGGAGACTTCGTTGTGCGGTTACCTGGAGGGCAACCACGTCAAGATCTTTGCCTGCCAGGAGAGCCCGCATGCGTTGCGCTACGTCGTGCGGCCCGGAACGGTCTATGACCTCCACTCGGCCGCGCTGGGCAAGGCCATTCTCGGGGCCATGCCGAAGACGGAGCGGGATGCGCTGATCGACGCCCTGCCCTTGCCGGCGGTCACTCCCAACACCATTCGCGACGTCAGCGTCCTTCGCAGCGAAATTGAGAAGTGCGCTCGTGAGAAATGGTACCTGGCCAAGGACGAAGGCAGTCAGGGCGTCGCCGCCGTGGGTATCGCCGGCGAGGTCGGTGGCAGGTTGACTTCACTGTCACTGGTGGGACCCACGCAGCGGGTCGAAGATAATCTCGACCGATACGTGGCGATCCTGCTCGATGCGCGCAAGGAGTTCTTCCCCTGAAGGCGGAGTCTCGCGGGCCAAATGGATAGCGCAGGATTCTCCGTCCGTGCGCGATAAATTCCGCGCCTGGCAAGGAGCACCGCATCATCGAATGCGAGGGGGGCTTGCACTGCTGTGTGGTCCCGCTGGCAGCCTTGCCATCGATGTAGCGAAGGAAATCTGCGGCCTGCTAGAACTTGTAGCCAGCCGAGACATAGGTGAAGTTAGTGTTGTGGCCGCCAACGCTGCTCAGGACCTTTGCCACGTCCACATGCACGATGCCGGCATTGATGGCTATATGCCGGTTGACTTGCCAGGACAAGTCGACAGAAAGCTGACTGCCCGTGTAGCGACCAGGGCGTCCCGCCGTACCGGCGATCGGAGTGGCTATCGCCGTATAAACTGCGTCGTTTGTCGTCTCTCTCCAAATGAAGTCGCAGGCGATGGTGATCTTGACCCGCTCATTGGGTCCCAGCGTTACGGATGGCTGTACGTCCAGCACGTTGGAAGCGCCGAGGAGACCGGCTTGATTGAAGTACGCAAGTTTTGGAAACAGGCCACCATAGGTACCAAGCCGGCCATCGCGGGAGTCATGGTCGCCGCTCCCCGCAGTGGCCTTGAAGCCCCCGCGGAGCTTCCAGTCGGCGACGGGAAATGTATAGCCGGTGTCCGTTGAGAACCCCCACGCCCGGATGTCTTGTTGGCCAAGGCTTCCGAATTGTGCCAGGGCCTCCCAGTCCCAATCCCAGCCCTTGCCGCTGCCGAAGATGCGCGCGCCGATCGAATGCCGTCTCTCGACACCAGCTCCTGCGCTGTACAGCGCTCGGCTGTTTTCGAAGCCCAGATAGTAGACATCGAGGCCGGATGCGGGGATGAAGCTCCTGGGAAAGGTCGTATACAGGCCCCAGAAGCCCTGCGCATGATTTGGATGGTCGTCGAAATTGCCCGTCTGCAGGAGAACCGGACGTGTGACGAAAGCATCGATGCGCACCTTGTCGACCGCGCCCCCCAGGCGAACGCCATCGAAAGCGCGACGGACGTTTGGCGCATCCCGAACCGAAACGAGGCGTTGCGATCCCAATGCCATCTCCTGACGGCCGATTCGCAAGTCGGGGTCGGCATTCGCGTCGCCCGTCAGTGGTGCCCTAAAGTCGACGAAGGCTTGCTGTACGTCGAGGCGGTCGACATAGGGCGGTGCCGCCGCGGTCTTGCCCGCTGCCAGTTGATTTCCCAGTTGAAGAAAGCCGCGGAAATAGTCACCGGCACGCAGGTCGGCGTGGAGCAGCAGGCGATGAAGCAGGTATCCGTCGGCGGATTTGCCCGGCACCCCGAAGTTGGCCTCGGAGTAGTTCTCAAACCGCTCCCGCAACTCGCCGCCAAGGCTTAGTGACCAGTCATGCGGTCCAATCGGGATGTATTTGACAGGATCCCAAAGATCGCCGCGATGAGTGGGATCCCGAAGGTATGTGAAATCCTCATCGTAGCGTAGCAACTTGTACGGCGGCGGCGCGCTGCCTGGAGCGACAAACGTCTGCTGGGCAACTGCATCGTTCGCGAGAATAAGAAACCCCAGGCTGGCAAGTATCGATTGAGCAATACTGTACTGCCCCACTTGGCGAACCAGCCGCCGGCTAACCGCCTGGACAAGTTTTGTCATCATGGGCATTCCGCATCGCAAGGATTCGCCGGCGACCGCTGAGATACCGCGTCAGCACAAGAATAGGATTGCGAGAGCAAGATCACCAGAAGAACCGGGTGACCGATTCGCCTTTACCTTCCTGCAGCCGGCCAAGGCCTGGATGCGGGCTTTGAGGAGCGTGTCGCGTGCCCCTCAAAGCGGGATTCAATCCGCGCGTGGCTACACCCAGTTCGGGCGGGCCGCTGTTCGAGCTCAATATCGACATCCTGTGCGCCAATTCCAGCCCCGCCAAGAGCCGTGTCGAGCGGATGAATGGCACCTTGCAGCAGCGCCTGGTCAAGGAACTGCGGCTGCGCGGGATCAGCGCCATGCCAGCCGCCAACGTCTTTGCGCCAGCCTTTATCGCCGACTTCCATGCTCGCTTCGCCAAGCCGCCGCGCAGCGACTTCGATGCTCACCGGCCGCGGCCCCGCACCGGCCGTCCGGACTAGTCGCCTTGCTGCTGGCAGGCGGTAGATTCGCGGTCCTGGATGCCGGGACCGAGGTGCCGCCGAACATGCGCCCCCCCTTTGTGGAGGCGTCGCCATGGCGCCCCAGCGCGGCTGCAATTGCTCCGCTATCACTTGCCGGGCGTGCTGCCTTTCTGCAAAAACCTGGTAAATATTGCCACCGTCTATTGCACCAAACTTCCGCAAATGAACAAGGTCTTCATCGCAGGTAGCGCTGCGTGGCCTGTTGGTGCTCCGACAACCATGCAAGTAGTCGTGGGACGATTGGCTGGACCAAATAATGCTTCGCTCTGGCTGCCATGCCGGGACTAGCCTGCCCCGGAAAGCGCGGGATAGGCCGATATCGACCGGCTTCATGGGCGGCCGCTGCAAGGGACCGGCGGCGCCACGATCGACCAGGCCCGGGACGCCAAGTGCCGTTAATCCGGTCATTCCATACTGCGGCGCGCGGCCGGCTGACAGCGCAAGGCAAGCGTGCGGCTTCCAATGCGATGACGGAAGGCGCGAGGCAGATGATGGCGGCCTGGACCGATGGGATGACAACCACGAAGCCGGTGAAAAGGCGCAAGCGCCGTTGAGCGCGCTTGACGCTCCGCGCAGCAATACCCCAACAGTGCGCATCCGCAGTGCGCAACTTTCCCCTACGGAGGTCCTCATGGACAAGTCAAAAATACCCGTTGAACAACGCACGACCCTCGGCCTCCTGATGGATGACCATCGTGCCGTGAAGAAGCTCTTCAAGCAATTCGAAGCCACCAAGGCCGTCGCAGAAAAACACGCGATCGCCACGGAGACATGTCAGAAGCTGTCAGTCCATGCGCAGATCGAGGAAGAGATCTTCTACCCTGCCCTGCGCGGCGTGTCGGAGAAGCTTGACGACATGCTTGATGAAGCCAAGGTCGAGCATGGCGTGGCGAAGGCACTGATTGCCAAAATCGAAGCGGGAGACCCGGACATGCTCGATGCGAACTACAAGGTCTTGACCGAGTATGTTGGCCACCATGTCGAGGAAGAGGAAAGCGAACTCTTTCCCGCGGTGATCAAGGCAAAGATCGACCTTCGCGAAGTTGCCATGCAACTGGAGGCACGGAAATCGGAGCTGCTGGGCGAGCCAGCGTGAGTGAGGATGGCTCTCTGCGGCGTTGCGTTTGGCTTGCGATGGACTGAGATGCCGTTCGTGTTTTCGTTCTGGCCGCGTTGCCACGGATGCTGAGGAACGCAGTAGACCTTGATGTCCGTGGCCACGATGAAACGCTTGTGGATCTGGATCTGGATCTGGCGTGGCGCCAGGCATGCAGCCGATCCACGATACCGCCTGTCCCGCACTGCCGGCTGAGCTTACCACCCGCGCAATGTGCCGGGCGCTTCGCCGGACTAGACAAACAGGGTGACGATGAGGCCGACGACAGACAGCGCCATGGCTGCCGTGGCAACCCAGCCGACCGCCTGAAGCCACGGCGACGAGCAGAACGAGCCCATGACAGCCTGTCGTCGCGAGAGCAACTGCAACATGATCATGACGGGTACGGCGGCCACGCCATTGAGAACCGCACTCCAATAGAGCATCTTGAATGGATCGAACGGCAGGAGGCACATCGCGGTGCCGGCCACCATCACACCGGTCAACACCAGGTAGAACCATTTGGCACCCGCCGGCTTTTCTTCAAGACTGCGCCGCCACCGAAACGCTTCGGCCACCGCATACGCCGCGGAGCCGGCCAATACGGGCACCGCGAGCAGCCCGGTTCCAATGACACCGGCGCAGAACAGCGCTTGCGCAAAACGACCTGCGACGGGCACCAGCGCTTTTGCTGCCTGGGCTGTCGTCTGTATCTCGGTCACCCCGTTGGCGTGAAGCGCAGCCGCCGCTACGATCATGATGAAATAGGCGATCGCCGCGGACACAACCATGCCCACCGTCGTGTCAAATGTGATACGGGACAGGTGATAAGGCGCTTGCATCGGGGCGTCCTTGAGCGGCCTGGCCTTTGGCTCAAGATCTACTTCCTCCACCTCCGAGGCGGCCTGCCATACGAACAGATATGGGCTGATGGTGGTGCCGAAGACCGCGATCAGGGTTGTGAAGAACTCCTTGGACCAGACTACGCGCGGCATGAACGTGCCCCGCAGTGCAGCGCGCCAATCGACGTGGAGCAGGAAGGCCGCGAAAACGTAGACAAGTAGTGAGAGTGCCAGCCATTTGAGATAGGCGGAATAGCGCCGGTACGGCAAGAACAGTTGGACCAGCAGCGAGAACAGCGCAAACAAATAGACGTACAGGATATAGGAGCCGCCCGCCAGAAGCTTCATGCTTTGCCCCATGGCAGACACATCGGCGCCCACGTTGATAACGTTTGCCAGCACAACCAGGACCGCGAAGGGGAGCGCCATCAGCGGGGAATAGTGTTTGCGGATATTCGACGCAATGCCGCGGCCTGAAACGCGTCCGAGTCGCGCACTGACCAGTTGGATGCCAATCATGAGCGGCAGCGTCAGAGGAATGGTCCATAGCATCAGGTAACCGAACTGCGCGCCTGCTTGAGAATAAGTAGCGATCCCGCTCGGATCGTCGTCCGAGGCGCCGGTGATCAGGCCGGGACCGAGCCGATTCACGAGAAAGCTCCGCCGATTCTTGGTCGTCCTTGTCACAGGCATTCGCCCTCCTTCTGACCGCGGTCCGATCTGCCGCCGCGACGGAGCGCTTCATTGACGGTTCCTTCTGGTCAGCTTCACATGCACAACGAATGGCATCTGCCGGTTGGTCATCGGGTTGAGGCGGAGCAAGTCTTCGGCGAGTTTGGGCCACCCACGCGGTGTTCGGTACTCAAGCACGCGCAGGGAAGAGATCCCGGGTGACCAGGTACGAAGCCGCGCCTCTATCTCATCCCTATCGACACCCCAAGGCATCGGAGGCAGGCGATAGCCGGACGTGAGCATGACGCCCCAGTCCGTTAATTGGGCGAACCAGCGCGGAACGGCGTCGAACGCTATTTCGGCACCTGGAACACGATTTGCTATGTGAATAAAAATGCCCTTCACCGCCTCCGGCTCAAGATACATGAACAGGCCTTGTGCGACGATAAACACCGGAGTGCCCGGTTTGATTCCGTCTGCCCAGCGCGCCTCGCAGGCACTCGACGTGACGTGGCGAAACCGTGCGCACGATGGTAGAAAGCGCTCCCTCAGCTTGATCGCGGACGGAAGGTCGACCGTAATCCAACTCATTCGGCCGTTGTCGACACGATGCGCTTGCGTTTCCAGGCCTTCACCCAGGGAAATGATCAGACCGTCAGGATGCCGCTCGAGCCAGCGCTTCAATAAGCGGTCGAACTCCACGGCGCGCGCAGAGAATGAGCCAATGGGCGTGCCGAAGCGGCCGGCGAAGTCATATTCCAGGGCGTCGCAGATGCGCACGCTATGGGGGTCTGCAATGATACTGTCAGCGCGGCGCGCTTCGCATGCGCGGTCGTATAGCGTCCATAGCATGGTTTCCGAAACCCCTTCGAGGGTCGGCGAGATCTTGATTCCGTCTTCGATGCTACTGGTCGCACGTCGCTCGCCGTTGCTCGCGAGATGTGCTTTCGCGGTCCGGACAGCGTTCATGGCGCCCCTAGGCGTTTCGCGTTGGCCGTCGCCCGGACGTGGATGGGTGCGAGAACCTCCTGCATCAGACATGTCCCCCAGTTGGTGAGCTGCAGCGGACTGGCGGGATGGTCGCAAGCCACTTTAAAGAACGCCTCCTGACGCTCGAGCCACTGAGATGTTGAGCGGCTGGCTACCAGCGTGGATGCCGCTGCGGAGGCGGCCCAAAAGTGATTTGTGGTCTCGCTCGCCAGCACCACGGTCAGGCTGAGCAAGCCTGCGCCCAAAGCACCTATCGACTCGGACGCGGCCTCGCCCTTCTCTCGGCCCATGAGGCTAAACTCGTGCGGGTCCCGCTCGTCCGGAGCCACCAAAGCCTTTGCCATGCGAGCCGTGCGAACAGAAACGACTTCGACGGTCGCGTGGAGCAGTTCAAATATTTCAGTGTAGAGGCGCGAGAAGTTCGAAGACGCGTCCGTGACAGACTTCGAGAGAATCGATGAAGGCATAAGGGGTTCCCAGGGCAACGCAGTGGAAAGGCGACTCGTGGCGGAGGAGAAAAGTCAACGCCGAGCTTTGCGCATCGGCGCTCCGAACTCCCGCGCAGGATCTATGCCATGCGCGCCCTATCGGGCACACGACAGCGGTGGCTCGAAGCAAGCCGTACGGAGCGTGCAAATGAAGGGCACCGTCTGCCAGGCCACCTGCCCAGATAGTAGCCTCGGCCGGTCAGTTAGCCATCTTTTTGTAGAAAATGCCGCAACGCAGCAACGTTCGTTGAAAAGCGGTGAAATGACGTCCAGGCTTGAGGACGCGTTGTTCGTTTGACCGGTTAAACGAACAAGGATGGAACTGGCAGCACATCCGAATCCAGGCGCTCAATATTTTCGTGGGCACTGTATATACATACAGTGCACTGGATCGCGAGGACTCAACCGCCAAATTTTCCCCGCCGCCGTTTGGCGAGGCAGTGGAGGTCATCATCCAGACCAACCCCGGGACATGTCCCGGGTGTTTCTCGGCCTCGCATCGGATTGTCGAAAAAAGCGCGAGGCGGTCCGCGGACCGGACAGGATCCGGCATTCACACCGGCGCGCCTTCGGGTCTCCAGGGCAGCGGCCCACTGCCCCACATCCTCAGCCACTAAAGAATTCCGCGTCGCTGCCGATAAGCGGGTGCAGCAACGCTGCGTCCGGCGTCGGCGAACTTTCGCAGCCAGAGCGCGGCCCCTTCTGTGCCCAGAAGCAACCGGGCGTGGAGCCCTCCACAACCTCGGATGCGGGCGTGCGCCGGGCGCAAAGCGAACGGAGCTACCAGCGGCCCCATCACGCGACAACCGGAGAGGCAAGACGGTCAACAAGAAAACAAAGAAATCACAAAAAACAATCAAGCGGCAAGTCTACTTCGCAATTTACCGATCACCGGGTCCTCGTAAGACATGAAACAGCATCGCAGCATTCGAGGGCAGGCACGCCCTGCCATCCGCAGCACCTCAGCAGCATCCACCCTGTGCGCGGCCACGCCGCCGTCCATACCCCGCTCGATCACCAGTGCCGCGCTGGTGGCGCTGGGCGCGATCGCGTCGATGCCGGCCCTGGCCGTGCCGCCGGCATGCGCGCCCCTGGGCGCGAACACCGTCGCCGGCTCGATGGCCCAGACCTGCGTGCTGGGATCGGCCGGCAGCGTGAACGTCACCTCGCCGAGCGGGCTGATCAGCGTGGCGGGCGCCGCCGGCGTCTCGGTGACCGGGCCGCTTCTCTCGCGCGCCATCAACATCGAAAATCACGGGCGGATCGAGAGCATCGGCACGGCCGGGATACCTGCCATGCCGACGCCGATGAACAACGGCGGCAGCGCCACCGCAATTACTGTCGTCAGCAACAGCGCCACGTCGGACACGCTGGGCGGCATCCTGAACGTCGCCGGCGGCACCATCGCCGCGTCCGGCGGCAACGGTGCCATGGGCATGCCGGGCCTCGACAACGGTGCCGGTGGGGCCGCCACCGGCATCAGCATTGCGACGGCCAAGGTCGGTAACATCACCAACCAGGGCGGCATCGCGGCTACCGGCGGCGCCGCTTTTATTAGCGGCGGCATTCCGATGCCGGGTACCAGCCCCGGCGCAGCCACCGGCATCAACCTCCAGTCGGCAACGGTTGGCGCGCTGGTCAACGATGGTGCGGCAAGTTCGATCACCGCCACCGGCGGCAACGCCATTGGCGCCGGGATATTCGGCAGCGCCGGCGGCTCTGCGACCGGCATCAATATTGGCGCCAGCACGGTGGCGTCGATCCGCAACGACGGCACGATCACCGCGACCGGCGGCACGGGCACGGTCCTCGCGGGGCTGCCGGGCATCAGCCTGGGTGGCATGGCATACGGCATCAACGTCCAGAACAGCACGATCACCGGCAGCATCAACAACAACGGCACCATCAACGCCACGTCGCCAGGCGGTTCGGGGACCGGCATCAACGTCGTGAACAGCACGATCGACGCGATCAACGTGGCCGGCACGATCAATGCCGCCAACGCGATCTCGATCGACACGGCCAGCACGATCACGCACGGCGTGAGCCTGACCGGCACACTCAACGGCGCTGTCTCGCTCGGCAACGCCATGCTCAACATCGACCTGAACAGCGCCGCGGTGACGGGCGCAGTCAACGGCAGCGCCAATTCCGTGGTCAATGTCAACGGCACGTTCACGTCGGGCAATACGTTCAATGTCGGCACGTTCAACATTGCCGAAAACGCGGTGTTCAACCAGCGCCACACGGTGAGCGCATCCGCAGGCGTGAACAATGCCGGCACGCTGGCGGTCGCGGCCGGCACCACCGCTACCATCGCGGGCAACTACACGCAAGCGGCGGGCGGCGTGTTCCAGACCGGCATCGGTGCCAACGGCGCGTACGGCAAGCTGGCCGTCACCGGCACCGCCGATATCTCGGCCAGCAACAAGATCGGCGTGAACGTCATCGGCGCGCCATCCCTCGTCGCCGGCACCAGCGTGCAACCCGGCGTGCTCACCGCCGGCACCCTGGTGGCCGGCCCGGCCCTGACGGTGACCGACAACAGCGCGCTGTTCGACTTCATCGCCACCCGCAACGGCAATGCCGTGGACCTGTGCGTTGCCCGCGCCGGCGCCACCTCGTGTTCGGCCGCGCCAGTCACGCCGACGTCCCCGACGCCACCGCAGGAGCCAACGCCCACCCCCGCGCCCGTGATCACCGTGGTGAGCAGTGTCACCGGTGCGCGCAACACGCCAGGCCTGGGCGCCGCGCAGGTCCTGGACGCGCTGATCTCGCAAGGCTCGTCGGCCCCGGCTGCCATGGCTCCGGCGATCACGGCGCTGGGCACCTTGTCCACGGAGCAAGCCGTATCGGACGCCGTCAAGCAGACCCTGCCGCTGATGACCGCCGGCATGACGGAAGTCAACAGCGCCGCCATGCACGCCACCAACCGCGTGATCCAGTCGCGTCAGGAAGCCAACCGCGGCTTGTCCTCGGGCGACGAGTTCGTCTCCGACCGCCAGCTCTGGTTCAAGCCGCTAGGCTCGTGGGCCAAGCAAAGCGACCGCGACGGCGTGGCCGGCTACAAGGCCAACACCTACGGCATGCTGCTCGGCGCCGACGGCGTGGTCAGCGACAAGGTGCGCGTGGGCAGTGCGTTCTCCTACATGCACAGCCGCATCGACGGCAACTCGCCGGTGGCGGCGCAAAGCGCCAGCGTCGACGGCTACCGCCTGATCGGCTACGGCAGCTACAGCCTCGATGCCAGCACCGACATCAGCGTGCAGGCGGACGTGGGCACCGGCCATAACGAAGGCCAGCGCAACATCAACTTCGGCGGCCTGAACAGCCGCGCGTCCTCCAGCTACAACAGCTGGAACGCCCACGTCGGCGTCGGCCTCGGCCGCATGCTGAACCTCGCGGCGAAGACTACCGTGACGCCGTCCGTGCGCGCCGACTACACGTTCATCCAGGATGCGGCCTACACCGAGAACGGCGCGGATGCGCTCAGCCTGGCGGTCGGCAAGAACTCGACGCGCGAGCTGATCCTGTCCACCGAAGCCCGCCTGAACCAGGGCATTACCGAGCACGCCATGTTCACGGCCAACCTCGGTTTTGGCTACGACGCGATGGCGGGCCAGTCGGCCATCACCGCTTCGTACGTCGGCGGCGGCGCGCAGTTCGTCACGCGCGGCATGTCGCCGGCGCGCTGGCTGGCACGCGGCGGCCTCGGCTTCGTCGTGACCAACAGCAAGGCGATGGAAGTGAGCGTGCGTTACGACGCCGAGGTGCGCGACCGCTTCACCAACCAGACGGCATCGGTGAAGTTGCGCCTGCCGTTCTAAGCCAGCGCAGTGACGGGGAGAACGCCGGGAGGCGTGCTCCCTTGTCTCCCTTGTCTGCCTTGTAGGAACCTCATCCCCCGATCGAGCAGTCCAGTTCGAGCGCCACGAACGCCGTCGCCGGCGGCTCGTCTCACCGTGGGCACCAGTGGGCTTGCCGCGCAATATTCTCCTGCCCGACCCCGGCTCCATCCTGTCGGACATACTCCAAGGCGCGCCAGCCTGGGTTCGGGCGGGGCCTCAGGCTGGCCTGCGGGCGATCATTTCCTCCACCTCGTCACACCAAGCGATATAGGCCTGTTCGGCCAGCACGCCGCGGCGTGTCACCAGCAGCGGTCCAGGCTGCTGCTCGGTCAGCACGGCCTGCCTTGCGAGAAAGAACTCAAGCTGGGCCTGGTGGTCCGAACGCACCTCGCGGATCTGCTGCAACGCTGTCTCGCGCGGCAGCAAATCGAAGCACAACACCCGCAGTATCTGTTCGTCCTTGATGGCCGGGCGCGGTGAACCTTTCGCCACCCAAGCCGTCAGCTTCTCGCGTCCAGCATCGGTCATGCTGTAGATCGAGCGTTCCGGCCCGCGCGTTCCCGGCAAGCGCTCCGATTTGATGAGTCCATCCGTCTCCAGTTCTCGCAAAGCCGGGTACACCGAGCTGTGCTCTACCGACCAGCAATGCTGGCCCGCCATCTGCAGCCATTTGGTCAGTTCGTAGCCGGAACGTGGCTGGCTATGTATCCCGGCAAGAAGAACATGCTTCAGCGGTTTTTCCTTGCTTGCCTTGGCTTCCTTCAGATCACTCACTCGCATTGCTCCTTGATTGCGTCAAACGCGCACGCGGGATGACTATGTTTTTTTTGACATAGTCAAAAAACCGTGACACTATGTATTTTTCCACATAGCCGATTTTACCCTATTCGCCGGCCAGCGACTGCGCCAGGCGTAGCAGCGTCGACCGGGTGCGGCCGCCTCCGAGCGCCAAGGTTGCCTGGCCGAGGCGGCGCCGGCAGGTGCCGACAGCATCAGCTACACCGGCTTCACTTCGCTCATTGATACAAGGAAGACAATGATGTCCCAAGAAACCATCCTCGTCACCGGCGCCGCCGGCAGCGTCGGCTCGACCGCGCGCGCGGCCATCGGCATCCTGCTGGAGCAAGGCCATCGCGTGCGCGCCATGGTGCGCAAGCTCGACGCGCGCGCCGACATGCTGCGTGACCTCGGCGCCGAAGTCGTGGTCGCCGACATGCTCGACATAGTCGCCGTGCGCACGGCCATGCGAGGCTGCTCCGTGGTGTATTTCACGATGTCGGTATCGCCCACATACCTGGAAGCAGCCGCCACCGTCGCGGTCACAGCCAAAAGCCTGGGTGTGAAGGCCTTCGTCAATCTGTCGCAGATGACGCTGTCACAGATGAGCGAGACAGAGACCACCGGCAGCCCGCAACAGCAGCAGCACTGGCTCGCGGAGCAGATGCTGCGCTGGTCCGGCCTGCCGGTGGTCTACCTGCGCCCAACCGCTTTCTTCGAAGGCTTGTTCCTGCCGGCAGCCAAGGGCATCCGCGACGACAACGCCATCCGCCTGCCGTTCGCCGACGGCAAGACCTCGCCGATCGCCGCCGCCGACGTAGGGGCTGCCGCCGCTGCTGTGCTGGCCAACCCAGAGCCGCATATCGGCAAGATCTACGAATTGACCGGCCCCCAGTCGCTGACGATGGCCGAGCTCGCGCAGGAGTTCAGCGGCGCTCTGGGCCGCACCATCCAATACCTCAACGTCCCACCGCAGATCTGGGAGGCCAAGCTCCAGGAGTTCCAGCAGCCGGCGCATCTGATCTCACACCTGGTCATCATGGCCCAGTTGCATCGCGACAACCGCTACGACCGTATGACCGACACCTTCCAGCAGTTAGTCGGCCGTGCGCCGATTTCCGCCGCCGAATTCGCTCGCCGCCACGCGGCCGCGTTCACGCCTGCCTGATCCTCCCTTTCAAAAAGGAAGCAACGATGGAATTTGTTCTCGCTTTTCAACAGCCACCGAACAGCTATGAAATCCACGCCGATCCGCTCAAAGGGCAGCAAGTCTCGCTAGCGTGGAAACAATATATGGACGCCATGGCGGGCGCCGGCGTCATGCGGGTCGGCACCCAGCTCGATCCGCGCAACGCCAGCACCGTGCGGGTGCGGGACGGCCAGCGCCAGGTCCAGGATGGCCCATCTCCGGACGGGCACGCACTGTTTGGCGGCTTTGTGGTGATCAATGTCGAGACGCTGGAGGAGGCTTTGAACTGGGCTGAACGCAGCCCCAGCTCATCGGCCGGATACACGGAAGTCATCCCGGTCGTGCCGATTATCCGCGGGTAGGCGGGTAGGCGCGTAGGCGCGCGTCGGCGCTTGCATATGGCACTGTCATCGCCCGGCCATTGTCGGGCGGTCCCTTCTTCTTGGCTTACATAAAAATCATGTCCGCTACTCTTGCTAGTCAGGCCGAGAAGATGTCTCCGCCTCCTGACAACCTGCCGGCCAACAAACTGCTCCACGGTCCGCTGTTGTCGACATTGATCCGCCTTGCCTTGCCGACAGTCGTCGTGCTGTTCATGACGACCTTGCTCAGTGTCGCCGAGACCTATTTTGTCAGCTCACTGGGCCTGGAAGCGATTGCCGCTGCATCGCTTGTGGTTCCCGTCACGGTGCTGATGGCCACGATGGCGAGTGCCGGCATCGGCGGCGGCGTGTCCTCGGCCATCGCCCGCGCCACCGGCGCCCGCCGCCGGGACGAGGCGGAAAGCCTGGCTTGGCATGCGGTGGTCATCGCCGCCATAGCAGGCGGACTGTTCTCCCTGGTGGTGGTGCTGGCCGGCCCGGCTCTGTACCGCAGCCTTGGCGGCAGCGGGCCATCGCTGGACCAGGCGGTGCGCTACTCTAACCTCCTGTTCGGAGGTGCGATCCCATTCTGGATATTGTTGCTACTGCAGGCGGCGTTGCGCGGAGCCGGCAACGTCAAGGTGCCGGCGATGATCATACTGGGCGGCGCGGTCGCCGGCCTGATACTGTCACCGGTGCTGATCAACGGCTGGCTGGACGCGCCGCGCATGGGCGTGGCGGGCGCCGGCGTCGCCCAAGTGCTGTGCAATATCGCCGCGCTGAGCGTTGTGGTCCTCTACATGCGTTCGCCCTCGTCGACGCTGCGCCTGCGTCGCTATCCCCTGCAACGTAAGCATTTCAGCGCGATCCTCGGCGTCGGCTTGCTGTCGGCGATCAACGCCGTCATGTCGGCCATGTCCGTCACCGCACTGACCGCTGCCGCCGGCGCCGTGAGCGTCACCGCCATCGCCGGCTACGGCATTGCCTCCCGCCTGGATATGCTGCTGGTGCCGGTGATGTTCGGATTCGGAACCGCGGCGATCACGCTGGTTGGCACGAACCTGGGCGCAGGCAACGTGGCGCGTGCCCGGCGCGCGGCGATGGTGAACGTGCTGTTCGTTGCCGGCGTGGTTGGCATAGTCGGGCTCGTTGTCTCCCTCTTCCCGCAGCTGTGGCTAGGCCTGTTTACCAGCGACAGCACCGTTGTGGCGGCCGGCGCAGGATACCTGCATGTGGTAGCGCCGTTCTACGCGGTGATTGGCGTGATCTTCGAGCTCTACTTTGCAGGTCAGGGGGCACAACGCATCCTCTGGCCGATGATCGCAAGCGTGGTGCGCTTCGTATTTGCGCTGGCTGCCATGGTGCTGGTCCTGCAAGGTTACGCGAGCCTGCATACCGCTTTCGTACTGGTGGCCGCCAGCATTGTCGTGGCAGCGACCATCAGTCTGCTTGGATTTCTGCGGACCCGCTGGGACCGCTAGACACCAGGGCATTGGCCAGGCCGCTCAACTGGCCGCGCCTGCCCGGGGGCCTCGGGCGGCGCTCGCAGGTATGCGTGCAGCCGCTGGCCAACCGCTCATGAAACCTGCGTTCTACAAGATTCCTGCTGCAGGCAGTCCTTTCCTATTCAACCAAGGGAGTTCAGATGATCCGCACACGCATGCCAATGCTGGCGATTACAGTCGCCGCTTTCGCCGCTGCCGCCAGCGTGGCTTTGGCCACGGTCAATGACCACACAGGGGGGCCACCGGCCGGCACGGTTCAGCCGAACGGCAATGCCCGCAGCGAACTTGCGGGCGACCCGCTGGACAACGCGCGCGAAGCCGACGGCACACTCTACGGGTATCGCGTCTGAGGGCGCGTCTGGAGACTGGTCATCTGCGACCCGCCCGCGTTCTGCCGCGGGCGGACATTGAGAGCAATCGAGGTGCGACGGGGGCATGGATGAAGACAGGTGGCCTTGGGAATCTGGCAGTTGCATTGGACGCGGCGCTCGACAGGCCGGCTATCCGGCTGCTGCGGCTGCTGCGGCTGCTTCGCTGCAAGCTGCGGTGGTGGGCGAAGTATCTGATCGCCCTGTTGCCGGTTTCCCTCACCTACCTCGGCTGGTGGCTGGTGGCCTTGCTCGAGCCGTTATCCGACAGCAAGGGAAGGCCCAAATGCCTCTACGACTGCCACGGGCCCGGCACCGACCTGACGTGGCTTACTGGCTTCGGCTTCTTCATGATGTTCGTGTGCATCTGTGTTGCTACCCGGCACTCATGCGGGCTCGTCATTAGCACGGTTGCAGAGGAATTCGCCATGCGCGACAGCCCCAGGCCACCCGCACGACGGTACGGGTGTGGCGGCCGCATTCTCCTTCGCCCGCAGCATGGCGACGTTCTTCCTTCGAAGTCGCCTCACAGCCCGGATTGAGTCATGCGCGCCCGGAAGCGCAATGGGGAAGTCTCTTCTCGCAAAGAGTGGTGGCCCCTTCCCTCATGCTCACCCGCATTGCCAGGAACCCGAAGCTGCCCGGGGAGAAAAGCATGGCGGGGCCTGGCGGCGGCCCCGGTGGCGATGTGCTCAGCCAGCTGCGCCGCGGCGCACGCTGGCAAAATCCACGGGCCGCTTCTCCAGAAATGCAGCAATGCCTTCGGCGGCTTCGGCGCCGCCCTGGGCCACGGCCATCGCGATGCGCTCGGCTTCCAGCTGGTCGTCGAGCGTGCGCTCATGGGCATGCCGGCACAGCGCCTTGATCGCCCCCATTGCCTGCCGGGGCCCTTGCGCAAGCCGCGCCGCCAGCGCGATCGCCACCGCGCCGGCTTGCCCGGCCTCGACCAGCTGGTTGACGACGCCGAACTGCTGCAACTGCTCCGCCGTGATGCGATCGCCGGTCAACGCCAGCTGCGTCAGCAACTGCCGCGGCAGGCTCTGCGCCAGGAGGCCCGTAATGCCGCCATCCGGCGTCAGCCCCACTTTCACATAGGCAATCGAAAAGGCGGCACCGGCGGATGCCACGAACAGGTCGCAAGCCAATGCCAGCGAGAAACCCGCGCCCGCCGCGCCACCATCGACTGCCGCCACGATCGGCTTGGGAAAGTCGCGCAGCTTGCACACCACGTCGTGCAGGTGTCCCAAGCGCTCGATGCGCTCCTCATAGGTCAGTTCCCGCCGCTTGCTGATCAGTTCCAGGTCACCGCCGGCACAGAAGTAATTGTCGGCGCCGGTCAGCACGATCGCGCCAATCTCCGGATTGTCCGCGGCAGCGGCCAGTGCGGCACGGATGTTGTCATAGAGGTCTGCCGCGATGGCGTTGCGCTTACCGGGATTGTTGATGGTGAGCACCAGCACGCGGCCGTCCGTGTGCTGCAGCAAAGAGGAGAAGGTGGTCATATCGTGAATTCTGTACGCGGGGCGAGGTTTGATCAGCCGGCAGTCTGTCGGGCAGCGCGCTGCCCCTCACGGAGCTGCGGGTGGCAATAGGCCATGCGACTCAACGGGAGTCGGCCGCGCGTCGTAGCGGCCTCCCATGGCGCAGGCATCGGGTATCAACTCTTCATGGCGCTCCCCCGTCTACGCGTTGCCAGTGGGACGGCACCGCACGACCAGGTTGACGACGCCGGCCTGCACGGGTTCGTCATGCTGGTTGAAGGTTGTGATGCGTACTTTCACGATGCCTTGGTCAGGACGCGACTTGGACGTCCGCACCTCCAGGATCTCGCTCTCGACATGCAATGCATCTCCAGGCCGCACCGGCTTGGGCCAACGCAGCTCCTCAAAACCCGCCCCGATGATGCCGCCCGCGGGCCGGAGTTCGCCGTCGACGAGCAAGCGCATGGTCAGCGCCGCTGTATGCCAGCCGCTCGCGGCCAGGCCGCCGAACAAGGTATCGCGGGCAGCCGTTTCGTCGAGATGGAAAGGCTGCGGGTCGAACTCGGCAGCGAAGGACTTGATCCTGTCCAGTTCGACGGGCAGCCGCCCTGAACCGTATTTCTGGCCCGGCGCCAGATCCTCGATGTATTGGATGTTCATGTTTGCTCCTACATATTTCCGCGCATGGCCGACCGTCTGGCGGGCGATGCCACATCTGCGCGGCAGCCGCGGTCTCGCACGTCCTCAGCCAAAGCGAAAATGGCTGAGATCGATCGAGACCAGCAGCAGGTCGCGGATCGGTTGCAGGTCGGGGCCACGCAAATAGGCACGGCGCCTGGTCGGAAAACGAAGGCCGTTCACCTCCACGATATCGTGGACATATTGCGCAGCCGGGAAGCCGCCCGCGACATCGACATGGTAGTCATGCCTGCGCAGCAGCAAGTCGTCGCCGAAGTAGAAATCCTGCACATTGCCATGGCTGGCAATGTGGTCGGGAAACTGCGCGCGCAACCCACGCCAGAGCTCCCTGCCCTCCCGCCATGGCGGGATCTCGGTGACATCGAACCCAGGCATCGCCATGAGAAAGGGCGTCGTCAGGTACGTCCACATCGCGTAGCCATTAAAGTATGCCCGGTGCAGCGGATCCCACGGCGTGTCCATTCCGTGGCCGGCGAACGAGGCCCTGGGATTGGCGCGCTCGCGAACGGTCGCGCCCGAGGTGGTCTCGATCGCTATCCGGTCTGGCCTGAAGGCAGTGCGCCAGTCCTGCTGCCCGAACGGAAAGACGGAGGCGGTTTGCTCGTGGAGCGCAACTGTCATCTCACGGGGAGTGGGGTCCTGCACCAGGCCCTTCATCCCCCACAATCCCCCGCCAGTAACGAGCGTCGCCGTCACCGAACTCAGTTTGTTCCATCGTTCAAGGCCACCATGTGCCTCAATGACTTCTGCCAACAGCTTGTTCAAGTGCAACTCCTTTGATCGCCCGAAAGATCCGGGGGCCGTGAGACCGGCCGCGACAAGTCGTCAATCAGCATCTTGCGGGTCCCTCGCGCGGCCACCGCTGGCCGCGCAGGAAAAGGCCGGGTCTGGCCACTTTTGTCGCCTGCGCGACTTGTTCTGGCGGTCGCCGGCTAGTTGCCTTCATGATAATCAGCGGAACTTTCAAATTGCAAGTTTCGCTGCTCCTCGTCGCTCCTTGGTGGGGAGAACGATTCGCGGTACCTGCCTTACAGCGAAAGACGATTGCGCGCCTGCTTGTACTCTTCCCGGAAGCGGCCAATCAGGTCGGCAGCGGGGACCACTTCCTTGATTGCCCCGATGCCCTGTCCTGCGCCCCATACGTCCTTCCAGACCCGGACCTTCGCATTGCCGCCCGACCCGAAGGTCATCGCCGAAGGGTCGGATTCAGGCAACTCATCCGGATCAAGGCCGGCTGCCACGATGCTCTTGCGCAGATAGTTGCCATGCACGCCCGTGAACAGGTTCGTGTAGACGATATCGGAAGCAACACTCTCGACCACAGCCTGCTTGTAGCCATCGACGGCGCTGGCTTCTTCTGTGGCAATGAAGGCGCTCCCTATGTAGGCAAGGTCAGCGCCCGCTGCCTGCGCCGCCAGGATGGCATTGCCGCCGGCAATCGCCCCCGATAGCAGCAGAGGACCATCGAACCACTCGCGGATCTCCTGGATCAGCGCAAAGGGGGACAGCACGCCGGCATGTCCGCCGGCACCCGCCGCCACGGCGATCAGGCCATCGGCCCCCTTCTGGATCGCCTTCCTCGCGAAGGTATTGTTGATGACATCGTGCAGCACGATCCCGCCCCACCCATGCACGATATCGTTGATTTCCTCACGTGCACCGAGCGAGGTGATGACGATCGGAACCTTGTATTTTTCGCATATCGCCATGTCCGCTTCGAGGCGATTGTTGGACTTGTGAACGATCTGGTTGACGGCATACGGTGCGGAAGGACGATCCGGATGCCTCGCATCGTGCTCGGCCAATTCCGTCGAGATCCTGTCCAGCCATTCGTCGAGCGCGCCCTCGGGACGCGCGTTCAGCGCGGGAAAGGAACCGACGATTCCGGCCTTGCATTGGGCAATGACGAGATCCGGATTCGAGATGATGAAGAGCGGCGAGGCGACGACGGGAAGCGAAAGGCGATTCGCGAGGACGGACGGTAGAGCCATGGTTTTCTCCGAAGCTAACACACTGTGTACAGGCGCACGGCCTCATCTTAACACCGGTAATATAGATTGCAAGTCGTTGCATGCCGCAGACCGCCGAACGACATGCCATCAGGCGACCCTAAGCGTTGGCAAGTTGTCTTTCCCGCCAGGATTGAAAACCAGATCGCCAGGGCAAGCGCATGCAGAAGCCCCCGCGCGGCGATGACCGAACAGGGTGGTTCCGAAAATGCGTTTGGCGTGCTGAGCCAGGAAGCTGGCCAGCGAGGAGAAGAGCCGGCGTTCCGGCTAGATGCCAATCCGGCCCTTGATGCCGGAAAAGATGAGATCGAGTGCATGGTTGACCAGTTGCTCACGGCTGACTTTCGGCGCGCCCCAGGGGTTGATCCTCTTTTCGATGATCAGCGTCGCGACGCCATGCATGGACATCCATGCGACGCGGGCTACTTCATGGGCCTTGTCCTCGTCCGTGTTGCCGTTCTCGGCAAGGTATTCGGCGGTAGCCCGAGCGACCGTCTGGTACGACTGGCTCGCCGCTATATCGAGTTCGGCGTGGGACTCCGCCGAGAATAGTTGCGGGGCGAACATCAGATGGAACAGCGTGGGGTGCAGCTTCGCAAAGGCCACATAGGACGACAACAGCGAGCGCAGCCGCTGCTCGGGGGACATGCTCGGGCGCAGGTGCGAGAGACGGAATTCCGTGAGATCACGGAAGCCGCTGGCCGCGATGGCCGCAAGCAAGCCTTCCTTGTTGCCGAAATGGTGCCGGGGCGCGACCTGCGACACGCCGACGCTGCTGGCAATACGCCGCAGACTCAACTCCGCCAGGCCGACTTCCTTGAGCTGTTCCTTGCCGCAACGCACCAGCTCTTCCCGGAGGTTGCCGTGATGGTAAGGGCGCGCCCCGGCCAGCTCCGCGCTCTCTGCGTTTGCCGCGCGGGCGCGTTTCGCAGCGGGAGGATCGGCCGCGCCTTCTTCGTTTTTCGCCGGTTTGCGCGCCGCGGTGGTCTTTGTCCGGACCGCGCGCCTGGCTCGTGCAGTGTCTTCCATGTCGGCGATCTTAACACTAGTCAGGTTGGGGAAAGACAACTTCCACCCGGCGATATCCGGCCCAAGGTTTGCTATGCTGCCTCGTTTTCCGCGCTGGATTCGGCAAGCTGCGCCCGCTGGTATCCGGCCCTGGCCCGCAGGCGTTCGTAGTAGCGTGCGACGGCCACCGGAAACTCATTCTCCAGGCCGTTCATGGCCGCGAACTGCAGCGCGTAGCCAATCGATATATCCGCAGCTGTGAAGCGATCCCCGCAGATGTATTCCCCCTCGCCTACGATTGCCTCGACACCGCGCAATCTCCCCAGGAAAAACCGCTTGTAGTCGGTCGCCGCCTGCGGCAGCTTGCGCGCATCCGGCTCGAGGCGGGAGTAGCGCATGAAGACGGCCAGGGGAAATGTGAGGGTGGCTTCCCCGAAGCTCAGGAAGTTGAGGTAGCGGGCGTACGCAGCGTCGCCAGGCCGGATGCCAAGCCGGTCCGGCGCATAGACGTCGGCCAGGTACTGGCAGATCGCGCTCGACTCGGTCATCCTGACGGCCCCGTCGATAAAGAGCGGGACTGTCCCGAGCGGGTTGACCGTCAGGTACTCCCTGGCCCGGACGCGCGGCGGGAACGGAAGCAGGTGAAGCGCGTAGGGAATCTGGAGCTCTTCAAGCATCCATAGCGGCCGGAACGACCGCGACCTCGCACAGTGATAGAGCTCCCTCATTCCCGGCGCTCCTCGCTTTCAAATGCCGTGCGCGGCGCGCCCTGGCCCGCTTGCCCGACGCCGCCTGATGCAGCCCATTCCCGCAATGTCGCCTTGGCAAGCTTGCCGATGCCGATACGGGGTAGCTTCGCCACCACGTGGATTTCCTTCGGAATCTTGAAGCGGGCGATGTTGCGCGAACAGTGCTCGAGAATCGTGCCGGGCAGCGCCTGCGCCTGGTCGTCCGACAGCCCGGCCGCCTGCCCGACAAACGCCACCACGTATTCACCCTGCATCTCGCTCGCCTTGCCGACGACTGCCACCTCGCGTACACCGGGGACTTTCAGGATGACTGCTTCGACCTCGGCGGCCGACACGTTCTCGCCGCGCACCTTGATCACATCCTTGACGCGATCGGTGAACTCGAACCATCCTTCCTCCTTGAGGCGGACACGGTCGCCGGTGATCAGGAAGCCCTGATCATCGAAGGATGCATCGGTCGCCGCGACATCGCCATCGTATTCCCGGAAGATCGACAGCCCGCGCACCCCCTTCACCAGCAGGTTGCCCGCTTCGCCAGGACGGACCGGAGAACCATTGTCATCGACAACCTTGACGCCGCAGAAAAGGCTCGGGCGTCCGATGCCTCCCGTGAGCGCCCCCTGCTCCGGCCGGGAGACCAGCACCTGGATCAGCACCTCCGTCATCCCCCAGCCGGCAACCATGTCGACGCCATAGTGGGCCATCGCTGCACGGTCGTGCGTGGAAGTCACCCAGCGGCGGAATGCGTGGTCAGGAACCGGCTCGGCCCGCAGGGCCGCCAGCGTGAAGTGAACGTGCGAGCCGACGGTCGCCCGGTGTTTCATCGCCACGGGCCAGTATCGGCTGCGGGAGAAGCCGGGCTGGAGAACGATGGTCCCGCCTGCCCACATGGTCGAGAAGAAGCACCACGAGAGGCCCACGACATGGAACAGCGGGAGAAAGAGCAAGTGGATATCGTCCTCCCGGATTTCCTGCTGCCGGCAATTTGCTTCCGCCGCCCAGAGCACATTGGCATGCGTCCACATGACCCCCTTGGGCCGGGAGGTCGACCCGGTGGTAAACATCACCGATGCCGGCGCGAGAGGGTCCGCGATGCGTTGCGGAAGCGGCTCGCCGATTAGCGAGGAAAAGGGCACCATTCGATCCGTCTCTGCGCGCGAGTGCGAATCTGCCGGCCCCTCATCGACAACGGCAATCCATGACAGGCCCGGGCAGTGCTCCGCGAACATGTCCGCGAACTTAGGCTGCGTGACCGCGCAAACGGCCCCTGAGGACTGCGCAAAGTACGCCACCTCCGGACCGGCCGCGAGCGGGTTTGTCGCCACACATACGGCGCCCGACCAGGCGCAGGCAAAGCGCATCAGTATCGTCTCAGGGCAATTCTCCATATGGACGATCACCCTGTCTCCCGGCTTCACCCCACGCGATGCGAGACCGCCGGCGAGCTTCCGGACGAGGTCGAGAAACGCCTCATACGTATAGGTGCGCCCCTCTGCGTCCATTGGCTCCCAGACCAGGAACGGATGGGCGCCGCGGCGACGAGCGAGTTCGACGAGCCACGATGCGATGTCGCAGCCTTCATAGGGATTCGCCAGATCCATGCCCGGCTGCCCAACTGCCAATGACGTCATGTTGCCTTCCTCTTCCTTGTGCTTCCTGTGCGTGTTGAGAGTGGAGCAGACCTTAATCGAGCGAGGCGCCGGAGTCTTTCACGACGCTCTCCCATACCGGAAGCTCGCGCTGATAGAGCGCCGCGAATTCCGCCGGCCCCGCGTAGTTCACGTTAAAGCCCAGTTCGCTGATACGCTTCTTGACCTCCGGACGATTGGCAGCCAGCTGGAACTCGTCCGCCAGGCGCTGGACGATCTCCTTGGGCGTGCCGGCAGGCGCGGCAATCGCGGACCAGCCGACCGTCTTGAACAGCTTTTCATCGAAGCCCTGCTCCGCCAGCGTCGGCACATTGGGCAAGCTCGGAAGCCGGCTGGTGCCGGTCACGCCGATCGCCTTTACCTTGTTGGTGAGGAGAAAGACGCTGGCCTGCAACGCAGTGGCGAAGCCGAGTTGCACATTGCCGGCGGCAAGATCCTGCACCATCGGCACTTCGCCACGATAGGAGGCATGCACCATCTGCGCGCCGGTCACTTCGTTGAGCTTGCTGCCGCTCAGATGGCCGACGGTTCCGACACCCCAGGAGCCATAGGACAGCTTGCCCTGATTCGCCTTCAGGTAGGCGCGCAACTCCCTGGCGTCCTTGACGGGTACCTTCTGGTTCACCAACAGCACAAGCGGAGAGTCGGCGATCTTCGCCACCAGAACAAGGTCGCGCCGCGGGTTGTACGGAAGATTCTTGTACAGGAACTGATTGACCAGCAATTGCGAACTCTGGGAGACGGACAGCGTATAGCCATCCGGAGCGGCCTTCGCTACGGCATCCACGCCGACGATGCCGGCCGCGCCCGTCCGGTTGTCCACGATGACCGGCTGGCCCAGGCGCGAGGACATGCCATGCGCCAGCTCCCGCGCCATCGAATCCAGCGCGCCGCCCGCCGAGAACGGCGCAACGAGCCGGATGGGCTTGCTGGGATACTTCTCGGCAGCGGCCAGCAGGGGCGTGGCAAGGAGTCCAAAGACTGCGACGCCCAGGCCGCCGATGCATAACTTCCTGATCATTTCCTGTCTCCATCGTGTATTTCGGAAAAGTGGGTGTGCGGCCGGGCCGGTTGCAACGATGCGAGCACCGATTCCCGAAGCGCCTTCTTCTGCAATTTCCCCGTCGGCAGACGCGGGAAGTCCAGGACGAAGGAGAACGACTTCGGCATCCGGACCGGACCTAGCGTCTCCCGGCAGATCGCCCTGAGTTCGGCGGAGAGCGTCTCAGGCGCAGCAGGCGAGCGCTCGACGTGGACCACCGCATGGACGGACTCGCCGAACTCCTCATCGGGAACGCCAAAGACCGCTGCATCCAGGACACGCTTGTCTGAGAGCAGGGCTGCCTCGATCTCCTGGGGATAGATGTTCACGCCGCCCGAGATGATGGTGAAATCCCGGCGATCCGACAGGTACAGGTAGCCCTCTTCGTCGAGATGCCCGATGTCTCCGTAGGTCCACCACCCTTGCTTGCTGCGGCTGGACGTGGTCTTGTCGGCGTCGTTCCAGTAGGCGAAGCTGGAGCGGTTCTCGAAGAACACCGTCCCTGTCGTGCCAGCCGGCACTTCGTCGTCGTCGAGGTCCAGAATATGAATGACCCCGTCCGTCGCCCTGCCGACGGAGCCCTTGTGTTCCAGCCATTCATGCGAACTGATGGAGCAGGCGCCGATGCCTTCCGTTCCCGAGTAATACTCCTCGAGGATCGGCCCCCACCACGCGATCATCGCCGTCTTGACGTCCACCTGGCATGGCGCGGCGCCGTGACGCGCGACGCGATGACTGGACAGGTCAAAGCGGCTGCGCGCGTCGGCATCCAGCCTCAGCAGGCGATGGAACATCGTGGGCACCCATACGCTGTGCGTAACGCGGAATGTCTCGATCGCGTGCAGAGCGGCAAGCGGGTCGAAACGCTCCATCACGACCGCGGTGCCGCCCAGCGCCAGCGTCGCCGATACGGCCCGGTGCGGCGCCGCATGATAGAGCGGCGACGTGCAGAGATGAACCATGGAGGCGTCGGCGCCCGGCCGCCGCGCGAATGGCACGTCGCGCGGATCCATCGCGTCGAAGGGAATCGGCGGAATCGGCTTGCGCACGCCTTTCGGCCGTCCCGTCGATCCGGACGAATACATCATCTCCCTGCCGCGCGCGGGATCGGCGATGGGCGCGACGGGACTATCCCGCAGCGCATCCTCCAGCCGCAGGAAGCCCGGGATGTCGCCGCCCAGTGCGAGGCAGGGAATGGCGTCGAAGTCGGACGCGGCCAGGCTTTCGCTGCCGACGGCAGTCACCGAGACCACCACCATGCGCGCGTCGCAATCCCGCGCAATGTAGCGAAGGTCCGCCGCGCTCAACCTGGTCGATGCCGGGGTAAAGATGACGCCAGCCCGCTGGCAACCCCACGCGAGGTAGAGGAATTCCGGGCAGTTGTCCACGGCGAAGAGCACGGCGTCGCCATTCCTGATGCCTGCCTGGCGCAGGAGATTGGCGACGCGATTGGACCCCTCATCCAGTTCCAGATAGCCAAGCTCACGCCCACCGGGAATGAACACGGCGGCAAGCTTGCCCGGCGTCGTCCGCGCGAAGTGCGATGGGTGCGACATGACAACTCCGTCACCAGGCCTCGATCCACGGACGCAGTTCGAGCTCGTGCGTCCACGCATCCTTCGGTTGCTGGTGCAGCATCCAGTAGGTATCTGCGATGTGGTCGGGATTGACGATGCCTTCCTGCTCCTTCAGCGCATAGCGTTCCGGGAACGACTCGCGAATGAACTCGGTGTCGATGGCACCGTCGATGATCAGGTGCGCAACGTGAACGCCCTTGGGACCGAGCTCCTTGGCCATCGACTGTGCCAGTGCACGCAATGCGTGCTTCGCGCCGCTGAACGCGGCATAGCCCGCCCTGCCTCGCAGGCTGGCCGTCGCACCGGTGAAGAAGATCGAACCGCGCTTCCTCGGCAGCATCACGCGGGCCGTCTCGCGCCCCATGAGGAACCCGCCGAAGCACGCCATCTCCCACACCTTGTGGTAGACGCGTGCGGTCGTTTCCAGGATGTCGAAACGCACGTTGGCGCCGATGTTGAACACCGCGACTTCGATCGGCGCGATCCTGGATTCGATTTCCTGGATGAGCGCAACCATCTGTGCTTCGTCGCGCGCGTCCGAGCCGAAGGCATGGGCTACCCCGCCCTCTGCCTCGATCTGTGCGACCAGCGGCGCCAGCTTGTCCGCGTTGCGCCGTGTCACGCACGCGATATATCCCTCACGCGCAAATCGTCGTGCGATCGCGCCACCGGTTGCGTCGCCAGCGCCGATGACAAGCACGGCCTTTTTCTCGTTCATGAATTGCTTCCCTAGTAGTCGTGTCCGACGGTGCCGGCAGTTAGCCGGCCTTGACCCGATCGATTTCCTCTTCGACCTCTCGCAGCCGATCCTTGCCGAAGAAGATCTCGTCATTGACGAAGAACGTGGGCGAACCGAAGGCGCCACGCTCGAATGCCCGCTGGGTGTTGGCCAGGAGCACTTCCTTGACGTCCGCGTCCTGGATCCTTGCCAGCGTCCTGGCGCCATTCAGTCCTGCCTGGTCCAGCGCCTCCCGAATAACGTCGGGGTCGTCCATCTTCTTTCCCTGTTCCCACATGGCGACGAAAACCGCTTCCACATAGGCGTCGAAGTTGCCGTCCAGCTGGGCGGCCACAGCGCCGCGCATGATCTGGATCGTGTTGACGGGAAAGTGCGGGTTGTAACGGTAGGCCGTGATCCCGTGGCGCTTCACGAAGCGCTCGGTCTCGAGCTGGGCGTATTCCTGCTTGTTCCTGATGCCCGCGAACGCTTCGGACGGCGCGCGATTGCCAGTGAGGCGAAACAGCCCGCCAAGGAGAATGGGGATGTACTCGAAGCGGGCGCCCGTACGGTCTTCGATCGCCGGAATGACGCGATGGCTGAGGTAGGCGTTGGGACTACCGAAATCGAATAGGAAATGGGCACGCAATGCGGCCATGGCTTGTCTCCTGGATCAATGTGCCTGGCTTTCGACACCGATGCGCAGATGCGCGGATGTTCGCCAGATCGGCCTGCTCCGGCATGGCGCCGCCATCTCTGCTGACGCCGTCCGGGAATGAATGGATCCTATACTACCACCGTTAAGATCGCAAGCGAGTCGCGGTGCGCACTGCTCGTATCCACAGGCCCCGTGCATCTTCCGCGACTTGCCTGGCAATGCGGTATTTCCGCGCCAATCGCGTCGAAACTCTGCTGCCATTGTCCGCTGACGTCCCGCAGATTTTTATATTACCATCGTTAACATTGATGCCATATCCAACCATGTCTGAAGGATGAACCCGCATGCCCGCCTATGAAGCCCCCCTGGCCGAGTTCCGCTTCCTGCTGCAGGAAGTTCTCGCCTACGAAAAGCGCCTTGCCGTGCTGCCCGGCTGCGAAGACGCAACCATGGACCTGGTCCTCCCGATCCTGGAAAGCGCCGGTGTGTTCGCGCGCGATGTGCTGTTGCCGATCAACGGTACGGGCGATGACGAAGGCTGCACGCGCCAGGACGGCACGGTGCGCACCCCTTCCGGCTATGCGCGGGCGTACGCCGTCTATCGGGATGCCGGCTGGACGACGCTGGCGGCGGATCCGGCCTACGGTGGGCAGGGACTGCCCGTCACGCTGGCAACCATGGTGCGGGAAATCGTCGGTGCCGGCTCGATGGCGTTCGGCATGTATGCGGGCTTGTCGCAGGGGGCGTACCGCGCACTGCTGGCCCACGGCACGGACGAACTGCGCGAGCAACTCCTGCCCATGCTGGTGAGCGGACGCTGGACGGGAACCATGTGCCTCACCGAGGCAGGCAGCGGCTCCGACCTCTCCAGGCTACAGACTCGTGCCGCCCCTGTCGGCGACGGCACCTACCGTATCAACGGCAGCAAGATCTTCATTTCCGGTGGCGATCACGACCTCGCGGAGAACATCCTGCACCTCGTGCTTGCCCGGCTGCCGGACGCCCCGGCAGGCACCCGGGGAATCAGCCTGTTTCTTGTCCCCAAGACGCTCCCCCGCCGGGACGGGACGCCGCTGCCGGCATTGAGCGACAACCATGTGTCATGCACAGCCATCGAGCACAAGATGGGCATCCGTGCATCGGCCACGGCAGCACTGGCGTTCGATGATTCGCTGGGCTGGCTGGTAGGCGAGCCCAACGGCGGCCTGATGGCGATGTTCACGATGATGAACTCCTCGCGCATCGGCGTGGCCGTACAGAGCATCGGCGCGGCGGAACTGTCTCTCCAGAATGCCCGGGCCTATGCCCTGGACCGCCGCCAGGGCTACGCCCCGGGCTCCGGACGCACTGCGAACGACGGGCCGGACCTCATCGTCCGTCATCCCGACGTCCGCAAGAACCTGTTGACGATGAAGGCACTGACCGAAGGCGCTCGCGCGCTATACCTCGACGCGGCCATTGATCTGGACGTCCGCAATCGCCATCCCGACCCTGTCGAGCGCACGCGCGCCGAGAACCGGCTCGCGCTTCTGACCCCGGTGATCAAGAGCTTCCTCAGCGACAGCGCGGTGGAGGTCACCCGGCTTGGCATCACCATCTTCGGCGGGCATGGCTACATCCATGAAAATGGCATGGAACAGCTCTTGCGCGACGCGCAGATCGTCCCGCTCTATGAGGGGGCGAATGGCATCCAGGCGCTCGATCTGGTGCACCGCAAGCTGTCGCTGGCCGATGGCAGCGTGGTTGCGGACTGGCTGGAAGCGGCCAGCGCCCTGGCCCGTGGCCACGCGGACGAGCCCGAGCTGGCAACGCTGTGCGAGGCCCTCGACATGGCAACCAGCCACCTGCGGGACGCGACGCTGCTCATGCAACAGCGCGCGCGTGACGACGCGCGGGCCGCCGCGGGCGCGGCAAGCCACTATCTGCAGATGTTCGGCCTCGTCGCGCTCGGTGTGGCATGGTTGCGAATGGCTGCCGCGGCGCTCGCGCCCGACGGCGATGAATCTCCCGCCTTTTACGCCGGCAAGCTCAAGACGGCGCGATTCTATGGCGAGTACATGCTCGTGCAGACTGGCGCGCTGGGGCAAGCCATTCACGCGGACGTGTCAGTGCTGATGAACCACGCACTGGAAGAACTGTAGTTTGCCGAAGAGGTTCCGGCTGCCGTCGCGCAATGCGCCCCGGCAGCCGGGCGCCGGGATCAGTAGATCTCGAACAGCCCCGCGGCGCCCATGCCGCCGGCGATGCACATCGTTACGACGGCATACTTCACGCCACGACGCTTCCCCTCGATCAGCACGTGGCCGGCCAGCCGCGCGCCGGTCATGCCAAAGGGATGGCCGATGGAAATGGCGCCCCCATTGACGTTCAGCAGCTCATCGGGGATGCCCAGTTTGTCGCGGCAGTAGATCGACTGCGAAGCAAACGCTTCGTTGAGCTCCCACAGGCCGATATCCGCGATCTTGAGGCCGTGTCGTTTCAGGAGCTTCGGCACCGCGTAGACCGGCCCGATACCCATCTCGTCCGGCTCCAGCCCGGCCACCGCCATGCCCCGGAAAGCACCCAGCGGCGCAATGCCGGCGCGCGCGGCTTCTCCCGCCTCCATCATCACGCAGGCCGAAGCGCCGTCGGAGAGCTGCGAGGAATTGCCGGCCGTAATGAAATGCTCCTTGCCGCGGACCGGTTCGAGCTTTGCCAGGGCTTCGTAAGTGGTGCCCGGACGGTTGCAGTTGTCCGCGTCCGCCGTCACCTCGCGGTGCGTGACGGTACCGGTTTCCTTGTCGGTTACCGCCATGACCGTCGTGCACGGCACGATTTCGTCCAGGTACCGGCCTGCGGCCTGCGCCGCCGCCGTGCGCCGCTGGCTTTCGAGCGAAAACATGTCCTGCGCTTCCCGGCTGATGCCATAGCGTTTCGCAACGACATCCGCCGTTTCGATCATCGACATGTACAGGTCCGGCTTGTGCTCGGCAATCCAGCGATCCACGCCGTTTTCGCCGTCCTCGCGCGTGCGGATACGCGAAATGCTCTCCGCCCCGCCCGCGATCATCGCCGGAACACCTTCGCTCACGATGCGGCCCGCGGCAATGCTGATGGCATTCAGGCCCGAGGCGCAGAACCGGTTGATGGTCGAGCCGGCAATGCTGACAGGCAGCCCCGCACGGATCACAGTCTGCCGTGCCAGGTTACGGCCCGTGGTGCCTTCCGGGTAGCCGCATCCCAGGATCATGTCCTCGATCATCTCCGGATCGATGCCGGCACGGTCCACCGCCGCACGCACTGCGAACGAAGCCAGCGTGGGGCCATCGGTGATATTGAATGCGCCGCGCTGCGACTTGACGAGCGGCGTACGTGCTGTGGAGACGAAGACAGCTTCACGGGTCATGGCATGGGACCTTTAAAAGGGAGGTTGAGTTAAGTTGAGTCGAGTTGAGTCGAGGACGGCATCATCGATCCGACAGGCGACAGACAGAATCATCCTTGCCGTATCTTACCGTTGTTAATATACTCGAAAACACGGAACGGAACCGAAGGAGATGCGAATGGAACAGTCAGTCGGCGCGCTGAGCAAGGGCGAGATCTACAAGCTTCTGAATTGCATGATCGTTCCCCGACCGATCGCCTGGGTCACGACACGCTCGGAGGAAGGCCTGGTCAACCTCGCACCTTTCAGCACCTTCAACATCATCTGCTACAACCCGCCGCTGCTCGGCATCAACATGGCGTTCAAGGACGATGGGTCGCGCAAGGACTCCGCACGCAACGTGATCGCCAACGGCGAACTGGTGGTGCACATCGCCGACGACACTCAGGTCGACGCGCTCCACGCCAGCGCCTTCCCGCACCCATCGGACATCAGCGAAACGACCCTGCTCGGCCTGCCGCTTCTCCCCAGCGTGGACATCTCGGTGCCTCGCCTGCGCGACGCACCGCTCGCGCTCGAGTGCAGGCTGTCGCAAACCATCCGGTTCGGCCCCACCTCGGACTTCATCGTCGCCGCGCCGGTGCGCATCCACGCACGCGACGGCCTCATCCAGCAGAACAAGATCGATAGCAGGGAGCTTCGTCCGCTGTCCCGGCTGGCTGGCCCGGTCTATGGAACCATCGGCCCCGTGATCGTCCGGAATCCGGCTGGCTGAATGGCGCGGCGCACTGCCGCGCCCCACCTTTCACGCCTTCGGTTCGCGCGGCGGCCCGCGGTCCACGGGGCAGTTGCCCAACGCCGCGCTTATATTAACACCCAAAAGATTAAGGAGTATTGGCGTGAGCGTTCATCACGGCGCATCGGCGGCCGCGACCTGGGATCAGGAATTGCAGCGCTGCCGCTCGTCGTTCTAGTCCGGTTTCCCGGCAGCCTGCGCCAGCATCTCGTCGCCGGTCGGAGAGCTCCCGCGGGATTTCAGCGCCTCGGCAGCCCCTCGAATATCCCGCGTTTCCCTGTTCTGACTGAGCTTGCTTTTCCCCACAAGGCGCGTGATCTCGATCTGCACACCGACGATCGCCTTGAGCATGGCCTCCAGGTAATCTCTCGGCGCATCTCCCATCTTCCATGGCTTCGGTTGCGATGCCTCGTGCGTGCGCGTCAGGCGACCGACCACACCACGCAGGTAGCGCTCATCGTCGAGAATCGTGATGCGTCCGTGCGCGTGGACGACCATGTAGTTCCAGGTCGGCACCCGCTCGTGAGACTCGTGCTTGCCCGGATACCAGTTTGGCGAGATATAGGCGTCGCCCGCATGAAAGACCGCAAGCACCTCATCGCCGTTTGCAACGCTCTGCCATACCGGATTGGCCCGCGCTACATGCGCACGCAGTGTCCCCAGTTCGCCCTCCCCTGTTACGAGCTCGAACGGAATATGGTTGGCGTCGAGTCCGCCGTCGCCATGCGTGATCAGCGTGCCAAATGGATGCTGGGTGATGCGAGCGTGTAGCACTTCCTTGCGTGTCTCGGCGAAATGGGCGGGAACGTACATGTGGATGTCTCCAGAAGGGGCGTGAACGGGGTGACCGGCTGCAGACCGCGACCGTTCCCAGTCTGCTCGAATAGTGGTTTATTCTTAAGATCCAGTTTGGTGGATTTTTTGTGAACCAGAATCATGGCAAGAACTGCACGAGTCGCGGAAATGCCCTCATTCGGCGTGCTTGACCGCACGGCGGGCAATCTGAGCCGCCAGGTGGCGGAGGCGTTACGAGAAGCCGTGCGCAGGGGCGATATCAGGGCGGGCGATGCGTTGCCTTCCACGCGCTCGCTCGCGGATTCGCTTCGGGTTGCGCGGGGCACGGTGATCGAGGCCTACGAGCAGTTGGTCGCCGAGGGCTTTCTCGAATCAAAAGCTGGCGCGGGGACCAGCGTCGCGCATGGCGTGGCCGAGCAGCAGCCTGCCCGCGAAGCCCGCGCGGTTTCCAGCCTCACGGTCGAGCCAGATATGCCTGCGCGCGCGCGCCCATTCGCGCAGATCGCGCAGGAGTTCCGGGCGCTGGCACCGGCTCCGTTCGCCATCTCGGTGCCGATCGGCTTGACCGCGCCCGCCGACATATGGCGCCGCCTTGGCAACCGGCTGCGCGCAAGAGGCCCGGGTGCGCCCACCGGATATGCCGATCCTCTTGGCGCGCTACCGCTACGCGAAGCAATTGCCGGCTACGTCCGCAAGTCACGCTCGGTGCGTTGTGAAGCGGACCAGGTCATCGTGACGAGCGGAACCCAGCAGGGACTGTTTCTCGCAAGCCAGGTCCTGCTGGGGCCGCATGACCAGGCCTGGGTGGAGAACCCCGCATACCGCGGCGTAACGGCAATATTCGAAAGCATGGGCCGTCGTGAAGACATGGTCCGGGTGCCGGTTGACGCCGAAGGTCTCGATGTCGAAGCTGGCATGCGCATGGCGCCACGCGCACGCGTGGCATTTGTCACGCCTTCGCATCAGTATCCGCTTGGCATGCCCCTGAGCATGGCCCGGCGCACCGCCTTGCTGGCGTGGGCAAGCGCCAGCAAGGCCTGGGTGATCGAGGACGACTATGACAGCGAACTGCGGTATCAAGGCTATCCGTTCCCCGCGCTTCAGGGACTGGACCCAGACCGCGTGGTCTATCTGGGCACCTTCAGCAAGATTCTGTTTCCATCATTGCGGTTGGGCTATGCGATCGTCCCGCATAGCCTGGTGGATGCCTTCTGCGGTGCGCGTGTGCTCATCGACCGTCACCCACCCACCGCGGATCAACATGTGCTGGCCGCCTTCATGGCAGAGGGCCATCTGGATCGTCACATTCGCAAGGTTCGCAACGCGTATGCAGAGTATCGACTTCGGTTGATCGAGACACTCGAAACGCTACTCCCCCATGATCTCGCGTGGATCGAACCCGGCGATCAAGGCATGCACCTGGTACTTTGGCTTGCCAGTGGCATGGACGACCGCGCGGTGGCGCAACGGAGTGCCCAGGAGGGTGTCGTCGTCCGCGCAGTGTCGCCGATGTTCGCATCCGGGACCGGGCGCCCCGGCCTGATCCTTGGATTTGGTGGCTTCAGCATTTCGCAGATGAAGACAGCTGCTCAACGACTTGCCGCGGTCATTGTCGAAATGCCGAGATGAAAATCGTGAACGTGGCTTCTCTCGCAGGAAACGTCGCCGCAGCGGTAGTCACGCCGTGTCGTGGGGCTTTCCAAGGCAGCGCTTTCCCTTTACGTCATTTTGATGCGTTCACTGTGCCCTGATACGGCAACTTGATTTCCTTCCCTCTACCATTCAGTCACCGATCTGTTCCTTGGTAGTGAATATCCGGTTCTGGAGGTCTATGACGACACAGATTCAGGTTGTCCCGTATCGGGATGGCTGGGATGTGATCCATGAAGGCGCACGTTACGCCGACTCGCATCACGCAGATCGCGAGGCAGCCATCATGGCCGGGACGGTACTAGCCCGGGCCGAGGGCGCGACGCTGGTGACATATGATCGCGCCGCCCGGGAGTGTGCGCGGGTTGATTACGCCACACGGACAGTGGGAGTACCTGCATGACTTCATTGTCGCCCGAGCGACGACCTTTGCGCGAGCAGGCGGATGCACGCCACCCCCTGCCGTCGGTGCGTGCCGTGACGATGCACATCGTCGTCGATGTCCAGCACGCAGTGCCACTGCGCCAGGCCCTGACAAGAGACTGCATCGGGCAGTCCTGGACGATCAGCCTTTCCTTGCTGCCCGGGGGCTCGCGGATGCGCCTTTCCCTGACCCTGCCGCGGGTGGTCATCCCCGATGCCTTGCGGCGCATTCGCGACGTGGCACCGGGCGCTGAATTCAGTCACGCGGTGGAAATCCCGGAATCGCCGTCTGGTGCATGGATGGACCTGGTTCATGGGGCGCGTCCAAGGCAATGGCCCGGCGCTGACGATCTGCGACCTCGATCGCTCGGCGAAATGCTACGTGAAGCGCATGTGGCACTTGACCTGCACGCGTCTGACCAGTCTGAATTGTTTCGTCAGATCGGTGCGCTCGCCGCGCACCGTTTCGGCCTCGACGCAGAGGCTGTGACGGCGGGCCTGGCGGAACGGGAAGCGCTTGGCTCCACGGGGCTTGGTCAGGGTATCGCCGTCCCACACGGCCGCGTCCGAGGTCTTGCGCAAGCATTGGCATGCTACGTACGTACCCGGGAACCGATCGCGTTTCATGCGCCAGACGGCCGTGGCGTTGACAATCTGGTCTTCATCCTCTCGCCGGAATGGGATAACAACGCTCACCTGCACTTGCTGGCTAGCGTCGCACAGTACTTCTGCGACGCACGCTTCCGCGCGCTACTGAGAGACTGCCCTGACGCGGCTTCCGTCTGCCGGCTTTTTGGCAGCTACCGCTTCTGATATCTCGCCCTTGCGTGGCGGGCGAGAAAAGATACAGGCCGTTGATTCTCCACACCTCAGCTTCTTCGTGGCATTTATGCCAATCTCGATATCGTCTCTGTCCTGATGCTGCTTTTTCCAGCGCGCATCCGTTCGGAGATCATTTATGTTTGAAATTGGCAAGGAATACACCCGCGAACTTATCCATACGGTCTGTGGCGGTAGCAAGCAAGCATTTCTTCCTACAAAGAATGGCAAGGTAGTGGCCGTATGTCTGCGACAGGACCTCAATCCTCACGCCCCGGAGGCCATTCTTTGCAGCAGTGGCGCGGCGGCTCGCGCTGCCGGCAGGACGCTGGCAACGCAGCCGGAAGCCATCCCGGTATTTGTCAGGCGGGAGACCGACAAGTACCGTTATCTCGGCCACTTCACCGCGGCGGAGTCGCTGACGTCGCCACTGGCATGCGCGCCGTATGTCGTCAACAGTGGCTTTACGCTTGGGCAGATTTCCCGCGTCATCAAGCTAAAACCAGTGACCACCAAGAAATGAGGCACTTATGCCGAGGCAACAGACGGGGGCGGCAGCCCCCCATGAACGCGACGGCTGCACGCATGGCTTCCGGTATTACATCGCCGTGTCAGCCTGTCTTGTTGCAATCGGCATGCTCTACGTTCTTTGACCGGCGATCTCGTCGATCGTGTACTCGCCGAGCGTCTCGCGCATGCTGCCTTAGCCTCGAAAATTCATGAACACATCGTTGAGGGCGTCGCGAGACGACCAGGGTTCGATCGGCTCGAACGAGTGGGCGTCGCCAAACCAGACGTATAACAAGGACGGGGGGGTGGACCGTTCCCCACGCGATGAAAAGTATTGGGCATATCGACTCCGATGCGAATGGCATGCAGCGAAGTGCCCACCCTTGTCGACCCGGTTGTAGCGGATGAGCTTCGGATAGGCCCGCTCCGTCCGGCTGCGCGGCGCCGCATGGCTTTCGTCTGGGAATACGCTCGGCCACCGGAATCTCGAGGCTCTTGACGTCGAAGAACGCCAGCTTGCTTGCGGTGGGCGTTCAGCCCCTGTGGCGCAGCGCTCAGGCGACCCGCGTCATGGGATCGTTGGCCTGCGCAGGGAGCTGGTCGATGGTAGTCATCCCGGGCGTGACCGGTTCCGTGTCGAGCGGACCGGAACCCGTCAGCGCCGGCGCGTCGACCCGATGCACGTCGTGCGTCACGAAGCCGACATCGTGGCTCGGAATCGCCAGGCACTCGGGATGGGCGAGCGTGTCACGGATGTCGTCCAGCCCGCTCGTCCAGTGCTCGCCCATCGTGTCGGCGCTGAACTCAAAGTCCTTGTAGTGGCCCTCGAAGAACTTGTTCCGATAGATCAGGTGCACGACGTTGACGGCGCTGCCATCGGCAATGCGCTGCGCCTCGCGCATCAGCGGATGCGTATCGCGAACGGACTTTGGCACATGCTCCAGCAATGCCTTGATCAGCCGCGCATGCTTCTGGCGGCCTTCCATGAACGCGGTAATGGCGCGCGTCCGGCTTGAGTACTGGATATCCTTGGTCCGCTCGGACACGTCGAGGAAGTTGCCCGGCAGCGCCCCGCTCGCGCTCCACAGGTCCACCTGGAAGATGAGCGTGTCCTTGTGCTGGGATTCGCGCACGATCTCGGTAAGCGGGGTGTTGGAGACGAGTCCGCCGTCCCAGTAGAACTCACCATCGATCTCGACGGCCGGGAAACCCGGCGGCAACGCGCCCGATGCCATGAAGTGCTCCGGCTCGAGGCGCATTTTCGTATTGTCGAAGTACACGAGGTTGCCGGTCCGTACATTGACGGCGCCCACGGAGACGCGCATTTCGCCATCGTTGATGCGATCGAAATCGGCGTATTTCAGCAGCGTCGCGCGCAATGCGCTGGTGTCATAGAAGCTCACCTGGCTCGGCCCGTCGCCATGGCCGCCGAAGCCATGGAGCGGTGAACGCGGCAGGAAGAAGCCCTGCTGGCCTTCCATCAGCGCGCGGCCGGCGGCCCACATGCTTGACCACTTGCGCGCGATGTCCGGGAAGCCGAATGTCGCGGGCAGCCAGGCTCCGGCCTTGCCAATGGCATCGGGCGTAAGGCTTATGGTCTGCCAGAATCCGCGTAGCGCTTCCACGCGATCCTCGCGGGCATTGCCGGCAATGATCGCCGTGTTCAAGGCGCCGATGGAAATGCCTGACACCCAGGTGGGATGGATGCCCGCCTGGGCCAGGCCGTCATAGACGCCAGCCTGATAGGAGCCAAGCGCGCCGCCGCCCTGAAGGACGAGGCCGACCTCGTCATAGGGCGGCAGCGCCAGCGGTTCGGCGGGATGAGACGTGTTGCGTTGACTGCGGCGCACTGGGTTCCTCCTCTTATTGCATGAACCAGCCATGGCTGACGACGATCGACTGGCCTGTCAGCGCGGCCGATTCGAAGCCGGCCAGGAACGACACCGTGCGGGCCACATCGGCCACAGTCGTGAACTCGCCATCGACCGTTTCCTTGAGCATGACATTGCTGACCACTTCGGCTTCGGAAATGCCCAGCGCCCTGGCTTGCTCGGGAATCTGCTTGTCGACCAGCGGCGTGCGGACAAAGCCGGGACAGACGACGTTGGCGCGAACCCCGCGCGGACCGCCTTCCTTGGCCACGACGCGCCAGGCCGAGAAGCCCGTGCTTGGCCGTGACGTAGGCCGACTTGAGCTTCGAGGCCTCGTGCGAGTGAACCGAACCCATGTAGATGATCGCCCCGCCCTTGCCCGACGCGTACATGTGCCGGATCGCCGCACGGGTGGTCAGGAACGCGCCGTCGAGATGGATGGCCAGCATCTTCTTCCAGTCCGCGAAGGCATAGTCCTCGATCGGATTGACGATCTGGACACCCGCGTTCGAGACCAGTACGTCCAGGCCGCCCAGCGTTGCCACGGTTTCATCGATGCCAGCATTGACGACGTCTTCGCTTGTGACATCCATCGCCACGGCAATCGCCTTGCCGCCGCCGGCGACGATCGACTCGGCCACCTGCCGTGCGGCCTGGATATTCAGGTCGGCGATGACGACTGTCGCGCCATCATTCGCCAACTGGCGCGCGCATTGCTCGCCGATACCACTGGCTGCGCCGGTAACAAGCGCGACTTTTCCTTGCAAAGACATGGTTGCTCCTTGTGCGGTGGGTTATTGGTTGACGACCAGCTTCGGCGCCTCGGCCGGCGCGAGGTAGTCGTAGGCGACTTCGCCGATATCGAGGGTGAGGTCGGCAATGAGATGCTTCGCGCCCACCACTCGGCGAACCGGCAGGTCGGCAACGGATGCCAGCGCATGCGCATGCAGCTCGAGCGCGCCGGGGCCTTGCCATGCGCCGTGCACCGTCACGTCGCGCAGGTGGAAGCGAACCAGTTCGCAGATGCGCGCCGAACCGTCGACGTGCGGGATGACCTTCAGCAGGTAGTTGGGGGTATCGGCGAGCGCCTTTTGCTCCGATGCCGGATCGAGTGGGCGGAACTTGAAGCCCATGGTGCCGGTGGCAACGCGCTGCGAGCCATAGTCGAGCGTCCCGAGCAACGTGTCGTGTCCGTCGATCGACAGGCGCGGCGAGCCCAGCTTCTTGGGAAACCCCCAGATCTCGCGGCCTCCGGCGATGGGGCCCTCGTCATCGAGATACATGGCGTGTGTGTAGCTGCCCTTGCGCCCCTGCGCGTCGACGACGGGGATTGCCTGGCCGCTTTCGGTGTAATTGCCGAAGCCGGACGAGTCCGGCATGCGGATGAACTCATAGTTCACCAGATTGCCGTCGGGCATCAGCGGTTCGGGCACCACCGCACGTAGCGCGTCCGGGTCGGTCTCATAGGAGACGATGAAGTACTCGCGCTGCAGGAAGCGGAATGGCGGACGCGGATATGACGGGTTGTGCACCGGCATGGCGAAGGCGTTGCGGCGGATATCTTCAATTTTCACTGTGCGTTCCCTTGTGCGATGAGAACCCTCCGATCGCCCAACGCGCCCTTCGGGGACGAGCGAAGCCAGCGTGTGAAAACACGCACATGGCCCGGACGACGCGTCGCGGATGGATTGGCCGGCCTGCCGGCCGGACATGGGCAGGTAGAGGTGGCGGACAACTGCCACGCAGTGGACGCATCCTAGGGTTTTTCCGGACGCAGTAACACCATAGCAACGGCAAATGTATGTTTCGTCCTTTGGAAGGAACGAACAGAGAGTCCAGGGGTCGTTGCTGTCGCCGCGCCGAAATGCACAACGGCGCATTGCAGCATGTGCCGAGATCGGCCTCGTTCTTCGCAGCGCCCAAACGGCGCTCCCGATTCTGGCAGCGCCGAATTGCTTATCAGACGCTTCGACTGCCCTTACGCGCCGTCAGTGTGCGGAGCGCGGGCTCCGTCACGGATCGGTTCGTGCCACTGTGGTAGCACGCTTGTGCCATCGAAAGATTGTATCCATGACAATAATTTGATTGTCATGCATGCGCAGACTACGATGAGCCCGACTACTCAGCCGATACCCTGGCGCCCAGGCAAACCGCTCCGTTCGCGTGACCGGTCCAAGCGCTCAGCATCCTGCTCTGGGCGTTGGGCGGAGTCGCAATGGAACTCGTGTCTGCAATGCATTGGTACCTCATACAAGCCACCGCACAGGCCGTGGGTGGCGGCGCTCTTCTGCATGGCCGCTCTGCCCGCTATTCGGGCGAAGGGAGATGGTCAACATGGAACTGAGCGCCACCACCATCCTCGTCACGTTCGCGGGTGACTTCCTGATCTGCTTCATGAAAGGCGCGTTCGGTGGCGGTTTTGCCATCGTCGGCATTCCACTGCTATCGCTCGTGATGGACCCGGTGACAGCGGGCGGCCTGCTTGCGCCCCTGTTCATCGCGATGGATCTGTATAGCCTGCGCTACTGGAAGCCATCCACGTGGTCCAAGGCCGACCTCCTTTTGCTTTTGCCCGGACTGGTGGTCGGCATCGGTATCGGCTACGTGCTGTTTCGCGTGCTGGATCACCGCGCTATCGCCATCGTGATGGCAGCGGTCACGCTGACTTTCGTCGGCCTGTGGTTTATGCGCGGCGGAGAAGTCGTGGTGCGGCCGCGCTCATCGCCCAAGGCCATAGGAGCCGGCTTCACGTCGGGCATTACCACCATGGTCGCGCACTCCGGCGGGCCGCCGCTGGCGATGTACCTGTTGCCGCTTGGCCTTAGCAAGCAGGTCTATGCCGGGACGACCAGTCTGTTCTTCACGGTAGGGAACATCATCAAGGCGGCGCCATGGCTGGCGCTGGCCAGGCCGGCGGGCGCCGTCTGGACTTTGATGGCGATTTGCCTCCTCGCCGTTCCCTCTGGCGTCTGGCTGGGCTGGCGCCTGCATGCCAAGCTGGACCAGCAGCAGATGTACAAGGCCTGCTACGGCTTGCTGGTGGTCACGGCCGTGAAGCTGCTGTGGGATGGCGCGTCGGGTTATCTGCACTGAAGGTGGGGAAGGGGTGCGAAGGAAGGCATGCGCTGGCGCTCGACAGCAGGCCCCCCCGAACGCGCTGGTGCGCACAGCGGCCGCATGAATGTCGAACCAAGGGGTGTCGCGGCGTGGTGCTCCCATCGACGCCCGCTTGTCCCATTCTTCATTCCGTCTACTGGCAGGTAGCGAGTCTGCACGCGAGCCAGATATCCAAAATGGCTGCCCTTCTGGACGGATCACCATCTGCGAAATAGCGGTTCATCGCCGATTTCAGGGGAAGGCTCGCCCGGATCAGGGAACATTCGGTTGAATCCTGACTTCATAGCCGGCTGTCGCCCTGGAAAATAGAAAGGTCTTTGCTTACGCTACTTTTCGCCACTCCAGAAGCCGGCGGCGAAGCACGCTTCGAAAGTCGGGTGTGAGCTTGCGGGAAGCACCAAAGTCTCTGCATTTTTCCGAGAACCTTGGCGACGTAATCGCCAACAGCACGGGAAGCGCCTGTCACGACGGCATTTCGCCGCGCAATCGTTCAAGTCTTTGCCGAAAGTTGCCGCCACGACCTCGCTGTCGACGCGCGGATCCAGCGGAGTCCGTCGCTAGCCCCATTCCCCTTGCCCGAAGGCCGCCAGTTCGGCCAGCGCAGCCTCCACGGTGGACGCGGTGTACACGGGCTTGCGATCCGCGACGACTGCCCGGCGCTCCTTCCAGCCGGCGTGCTCCAGGCTGATCAGATGCACGATGCAGGTCATGACATGCTCCTTGCCGACTTGTTATGCCCTAAACACAACATTTCTGACAGGCCTCATATTCCCGCACGGAATCAAATATCGAAGCGAATTCTCGGTATTCAGCAGAACAATATCAACAGGACGCCCCCCCATAGCGCTCTCCAGAGAGCCGCATTCTGCCCCGAAGACAAAGACATCAAGGAGACATCGTGAACCAGGTTGCACAAGTTCTGACGGCAATAGTAGTTGGAGTCATTGGACTGTCGGGTAATGCACAGGCGAAGGAGTATCCGGGCGATCGGCCCATAACGGTGGTTGTTCCGTTTGCGGCCGGCGGTCCTACCGACAAGGTCGCGCGTGAAGTATCGGTCGTGATGTCCAAGTACTTGAAGACCTCGATGGTTGTCGAGAATCTCGGCGGTGCCGGTGGCACGATTGGCGCGAGGAAGGTGGCTCAATCGCCAGCCGACGGCTACACCGTTCTTGTCTACCACATCGGCATGGCCACCGCTCCGGCGCTGTACCGAAAGCTCGGCTTTGATCCGCTCAGGGACTTCGAGATGTTGGGTGAAATTGCCGACGTACCGATGGTCTTGGTTGGCACCAGGAACTTACCTCCGGCAAACCTCAAGGATCTACTCGGGTACATCAATGCCAACGCAGCCAACCTTTCACTCGCCAACGCGGGAGTTGGATCGGCGTCTCATCTCTGCGGTCTTCTCCTCCAGGACTCCATTCATACGACCCTCACAACTGTCCCATACAAGGGCTCCGCGCCGGCGTTGAGCGACCTCATGGGCGGCCAGGTCAGCCTGATGTGCGACCAAACCACCAGCCTCGCAGGCCTGCTCCAAGCGAACTCCCTTAAGCCTTACGCAGCTATGCAGAGTCGTCGTGTCGAGGCTTTCAAGAACATTCCAACTTCGGCCGAGCAAGGCCTGATCATGGACGTGAGGAACTGGCACGGAATGTATGCTCCGAAGGGGACGCCCAAGCCAGTTATCGACAAGCTCGTGTCTGCGCTTCAGAGCGCCGTCTCCGACCCCGACTTTCGCGCCAGGATGAACGCTCTCGGTGCAGAAGCGGTTAGCGCGCGTCGCGCCTCTCCGGAATCCTTGCGAGCCGTCCTGACATCAGAAATTGGCAAATGGGGACCGGTGATCAAGAAGGCAGGGATATACGCGGACTGAAGAAAACGCTTTCCCCATCGAGCCGGAACCGACCAAGGAGGCCAAATGCTATACGAACTCGCAACACTCAACTTCAATCTCCAGGACACCCAAGCGGTCATCCGCGGTGCAGAAGCCTATGTCAATGCCGCTTGCGTGGCTGGGCGCCTACTCGGCGCATGGACTACCGATGTAGGCGCTCTTGGTCGAATGCTTATCCTGCGCGAGTTCGAATCCGCCGAGATGCTCGCCGCCGAACGCGAGAGAACGCTGTTCCATCCGGGCCCATTCAGCCTGTCTGCAAGCGGAGAAAGCGAGCGCGCCGTCATCACTTCCTTCGAGACGGATAGCTACAAGGCACTGCCTTTCCTCCCACCGATAACGCCGGGCACCTATGGTTCGATCTATGAGATCCGCACCTACCGCCTCAAGCCGGGCGGGTTGCCTCCGACGATAACAGCCTGGGAGGCTGCAGTACCCGATCGCGTCAAGCTCTCTGCGCTGGTGATCAATATGTACGCATTGGACGGCGCTCCTCGCATCACGCATATCTGGCCCTATGCCAATGCCAGTGAGCGCTTTGAAATCCGCGCCGAAGCAGCTCGCGCGAAGATCTGGCCGCCAAAGGGAGCGCCGGCTCACCTCATCGACGCCAACTCACTTCTTTGCGTCCCTGCACCATTCTCGCCGCTTGCATAGCTGCACACGCGCGGCAGACTCCGGGATGAGGGACGACGCGTCCGGCGCCCGCAGAACGATGACGAACCGCTAGTGCCTGAGCGGCGATAGCTTGAGTCGTCGCCAGGGCCCTATTCCGCATCGGAATCGATTCGGGCCACAGATTCCGCAACCCGTCGCCAAAATATCAGCAAGACGCTTGCACAAACCGAGAAGCGTGAAGGATGCCATGAACTTCAATCATCACATTTCAGGCCAATACAGCGACGACCACTCCACGTCGATAAAACGGTCTCCCACACAATCGCCGCGAGATGATGTCGGAGCCTTCGTGCCAGGCAAGGCTGTCGAATGGCAGCCAACAGGCTCCGGACACCTTGACGGGCTCACTTGCGGCATCAAGGACGTCTTCGATATCGCCGGGTGTCCCACCGGTTACGGCAATCCGCAATGGGAGGAGACGCATGCGTTGCCTGCCGCAGACGCCTTCGCCGTGTCGAAGCTTCGTGAGAATGGTGCCCGCATTGTCGGGAAGACCGTGACCGATGAGCTTGCCTTCAGCCTGGCCGGCAACAACTTTCACTATGGGTCTCCGATAAACACCGCCGCGCCTGACCGGCTCACCGGAGGATCCTCCTGCGGATCCGCAGCAGCCGTTGCAGCCGGCTTGTGCGATATCGGCCTGGGTACCGACACGGCCGGCTCGATTCGTGCACCAGCGAGCTTTTGCGGTGTCTTTGGCATCAGGACGACACATGGCGTGATTCCCTCCGATGGCGTGCGTGCTCTCGCGCCTTCGTTTGACGCTGTCGGCTGGTTGACACGCGATGCCCGGACACTTGCTGCGGCAGGACGCGCTCTGCTCCCTGACGCGATGCGGCCGGAAGCGTTCACGGGCTGGATGTCATTCGACGGCGCCTGGTCGGTCCTGCCCGAAGCAACCCAGCGAGCGGCAGCATCCGTATTGAGCACATGGCATCCGTGCCTGGAAGACCGTCGCTCCCTTCACACGGCAATCCCTGAGCTCGACGAGTTCGTCAACGCCTTCCGTACGGTGCAGTTCTATGAAGTCTGGAAGGAACTCGGTCCTTGGGTTGCGCGAGCGCAACCCGCGCTTGGGCCGGACATCGCCGAAAGAATCATGCTGGCGAGCAAGGTAACGCGAGATGAGTATCTCGCGGCAAGCGTGGTACGCGACCGCATCCGTGCACAGTTCCATGCCACACTGGAGCAAGGACAAGTGATCGTCATGCCCACGGTTTCCGGCCCCGCCCCCTTGCGCGCCTCGACAGTGGCCGAGCTCAACAGCCAGAGGCTTTCGGATCTGCGCTTCCTCAGTATCGCCCCGCTGGTGGGATTGCCACAGATTTCCCTGCCACTACTTACCGCCAACGGTGCCCCACTTGGCCTGTCCATCATCGGTGCGGCTGGGTCAGACAAGTCCCTTCTGGCTCTTGTCGAGAAGCTCGAAGCACAGAGCTTGCTGACCCGGCCGACCCGGCCGACCTGAGCGACATGCTTCCTCGCGCCAGTGACACCCGCGGGGAAAAGCCGCTTGAACGCAGCAGGTGGCAGGCCTTCCCGCCCACCCGAGCAAGACCGGCCGCCGAGGACGAGGCCAACCCAGGAGAAACGCTCATGACCAACCTTGTCGATACTGAATTTCCAGCCCCGATTCCCCACGGGGGAGATCTTCGCGCGGTCGTTCGCCGTTACGGCATTCCGCGTGAAAAATGGATAGATCTGTCGACCGGTATCAATCCCGTCGGCTACCCGGTGCCGCCCATCGATGCAGACGCGTGGCTGCGCTTGCCCGACGATCACGACGACCTCGAAGAGGTAGCGGCACAACACTACCGCGCGACACGTGCATTGGTGATGCCCGGGTCCCAGGCGGCGATCCGCATGCTACCCAAGATTCTGCCAAAGGGGCGTATCGGGGTCGGTTACCTCGCGTACGGGGAGTATGAACGGGCGTTCTCGGCTGACGGGTTTCCTCTCGAGTACTTTGTGACAGCGGAGGTCTCCGACGTGCGCGATCGCGCGGGCTTTCTTCTCGAACCTGGCCGCACCCTCCCCGCGGATCTGCAATATCTGGTGGTCGTCAACCCGAACAACCCCGGGGCCGAGCTCTTCACGCCCGACGCGCTGCTCGCGTGGCACAGCGAGCTTGCCGCACGCGGTGGCGCACTGATCGTCGACGAGGCGTTTATCGATGCAACGCCCGAATTCAGCGTAGCCTCGCACGCGAACGTCGACAGCCTGATCGTGCTGCGCTCCGTCGGCAAGTTCTTTGGCCTGGCAGGCGCCCGAGTGGGCACCGTCATCACTGGCGAGCGCGTCCATCGTGCCATGGAGTACCTGCGCGGACAGTGGACGATTTCCGGACCCGCCCGTGTCGTCACACGAGCAGCACTCCTGGATGGCGCCTGGCATAGACAAGCGTGTTCCCGTCTCACCGAGAGCAGCGCACGCTTCGTAAAGTTGCTGGGTGAGTACGGCCTCGACGCCTCCCGCACCCACACGCCGCTTTTTGCGTGGACACGTACGCCGGCTGCGGAAGTCTGGCAGGATTGCCTGGCACGCCACGGCATTTGGACACGACGCTTCGAAAACGTGCCGGGATTGCGCATGTCCCTGCCGCCTGATGAGCACGCATGGATGCGCATCGAGCAAGCGTTGCGTGATGCGCGCCACATCGTAGGCGGCAAGTAAAGCCACGACAGCGAAACGGCCCGAGCTTCCGAAGAAGTTCGGGCCGTTCATCATTGGCGTGCTGACCTGATCTCCGGATGCCATGCCCATCGGCAAGGCGCCCGACCTGGATAGCGGGTCAGATAGACGTACACACGTACTTCACCTCCACGAACTCATCGAGGCCATACTTCGACCCTTCCCGGCCGACACCGGATTCCTTGACTCCTCCGAATGGTGCGACGGCATTCGTAACGGCGGCTTCGTTCACGCCCACGACACCAACCTCCAAGGCCTCGGTGACGCGCCAGGAGCGCCCGAGATCGCGCGTGAAAACGTAGGCTGCCAGCCCATAAGGCGTCGCATTCGCCATGGCAATGACTTCGTCCTCTGTATGGAAGCGGAAAAGCGGGGCCACCGGGCCAAAGGTTTCTTCGTCTGCCAACGCCATGGAGGGGGTCGCATCGACAATAACCGTCGGCTCGTAGAAGGTACCACCGAGCCCATGCGGCTTTCCGCCGAGGACCACACGAGCGCCTTTTCCGACGGCATCGGTCACGTGCCGGTGGACCTTCTCCTTCGCTGCCGGGTTGATCAACGGGCCTTGTGTAACCCCCTCCTCCAGTCCATTACCCACCTTCAAGGCCGTCACCTGTTCGACCAGGCGACGCGAGAACTCGTCATACACGCGATCATGAACAAAGATGCGATTCGCGCAGATGCACGTCTGTCCGGTGTTCCGGTACTTGGATGCCATCACGCCACGAATGGCTACGTCGAGGTCGGCATCATCGAAAACGATAAGCGGCGCATTACCGCCAAGCTCGAGCGAGACGCGCTTGATCGTGTGTCCCGCCTGGCTTGCCAGCAGCTTGCCCACACGGGTGGATCCGGTAAAGCTGATCTTCCGTACACGTGTGCTACCGGTCAGTTCGGATCCGATGACCGCGGCGTCGCCAGTGATGACATTCACCACGCCCGCAGGAAAGCCGGCCTCCTCCGCAAGGCGTGCCAGCGCAAGCGCCGACAAGGGTGTCAGCTCGGACGGCTTGAGGACGATCGTACATCCTGCCGCCAGCGCCGGTGCGCATTTCCGCGTAATCATCGACACCGGAAAGTTCCACGGCGTAATCGCCGCCACCACGCCGATAGCCTGTTTGAGTACGGTGAGACGCGAACTCTGGATCGGCGCGGGAATCACGTCGCCATACACGCGCTTGGCCTCCTCGGCAAACCACTCGACAAACGACGCGCCATACTCGATCTCCATCCGGCTCTCGCCGATTGGCTTACCTTGTTCGGCGGTGATGATCCGGGCAAGGTCTTCCTTGTTTGCCAGGATCAGATCGAACCATCGCCTGAGAAGCCAGCTGCGATAAGCTGCCGTCTGCTTCTTCCATTGGTCGAACGCCCGATCGGCGGCGGCAATCGCCTGCCGCGTCTCCGCCACACCGCACCACGGAACCGTGCCGAGTTCCGCATTGTTGGCGGGATTCGTTACCGCCGCAGTCGCGCCATCCTGCGCACCCACCCATCGTCCATCGACGTAACAGGCGTTCCGCAGCAAATCCCCGTTTGCGATCTCGAGTCCGAAGTCCGCACCTGCATGAATCTCTTGTGTAACAGTAGCCATATCAACTCCCAAATGTATCCACTCATCCCTGTCCTTGCAGAACGCATCGACTGGATGTACTCCGTCTCGTTCATGGATCAGGCGCTAGCTGCTCTGCGCCTGCGTTGCGTTCTCCCGGATGACTTCCCGCATGGTTTCGATCATCTGGGTGAGTTCACTTTCCGTGGAGAAGAACGGCGGGGAGATCGACGCGATGTCACCAGTCCAGCGCGTATAGAACCCGCGATCGAGCAATCGCTCGGTGATCTGATACCCGCGCAACGTCGGTCGACCGTCGATCGGCGTGAACTCGACTGCGCCAGCCAGGCCGATGTTCCGGACGTCGATCACATTCGGCTCGCCCTTCAATGAATGGAGCGCATCCTCGAAGAGCTTTTCGCGCGCCCGGACCTGCGCAGGCACGTCTTCCTCGTCGAAGACATCCAGCGCGGCCAGCGCCGCGGCTACCGGCACAGGATGCGCCGAGTACGTATAGCCATGGAAGATCGTGTTCACGTGTTCGGGCGTCGTCATGAACGTATTGAAGATTTCGTCGGTCATGATCACGCCACCCAGCGGCTGCGTCCCATTGGTCACCGTCTTTGCAAAGGTGATCATGTCGGGCTTCACGTTGAAGCGCTGCGCAGCAAAGTTCTCCCCCATTCGTCCAAAGCCGCAGATCACTTCGTCGAAGATGAGGAGGATTCCGTGCCTGGTGCAGATCCGGCGCAATTCCTCGAGATAGCCCACAGGCGGGACGAGTACGCCGGTCGATCCTGCCATCGGCTCCACGATGACGGCGGCGATGGTCGATGCGTCGTGCAATGCGACCAAGCGCTCCAGTTCCCGGGCGAGATGCGCGCCCCAGGCCGGCTGCCCTCTGGAGAACGCCATGTCGTTCAAGCTGTGGGTATGGGGAAGATGATCGACACCCGGCATCATCATCGTCGCGAACATCTTGCGGTTCGGAACCATCCCGCCCACGGAGATGCCCCCCATCCCGACACCGTGATAGCCGCGCTCGCGGCCGATGAAGCGGAAGCGCGCCGCGTCGCCGTTAATGCGGTGATAACCCATGGCGATCTTCAGCGCAGTGTCCACGGCGTCCGATCCGCCCGTCGTGAAGAAGACGTGATTCATCCCTGCCGGCGCCAGTCTGGCAATGCGATCGGCGAGCCGGAACGCGGATGGGTGGGACATGTTGAACGCGGCAACGTAATCCAATTGCCGCATCTGCTGGCTCACTGCCTCGGCGATCCTGGGATGGCAGTGCCCCATGCCCGTACACCACAGGCCCGAGAACCCATCGAATATGCGCTCGCCTTGCGGCCCGTAAATATAGCTACCTTCGGCTTTGACAATGAGGCGGGGACGACGCTTGAATTGCTTGTTCGGCGTGAACCCCATGAAGTACGACTCCAGATTCAATGCGTTCTGCTGGTTGGTGTCAGACTCAGCCACGAGTACTCCTTTTATGCTGGTTTCTCAGTAATTCCGAGCGGTCTTGAGCCTTTACAATACGCGCACCCGACGCTACCCTGTGAGACCAACTCGATCAGATTGATAGGGCCAATATGGCCGATTCTCTGCTTTCCGATCTACTGAACAGCACGTTGCGCCGAGACGACGACGTGCCACTGCAGCGGCAGATTTCTAACCTCATTCGCGACGCCATCCTGGACGGCACTTTGAGAGCATCCGCACGGATGCCCGCGTCGCGCGCGCTTGCGTCTGCGCTAGGGGTGGCGCGTGTAACCGTCGTCAATGCATATGGAAATTTGCTGGACGATGGCTATCTCTGCGCCGGCTCAACCAACGGCACCTTTGTCTCGGACAAGTTGCCGCTCTGCGAGCGACCCTTCGTAAAGAATTCCGACGCCCGTCCGCTTTCACGCAGGGGGATGCAGATCGTGCAAGCGCCCACCGGGATACAGGAATTCAAAGGTGCCTTCGTTCAGGGGGTGTGCGACGTCAACTACTTTCCGGTTCGGACATGGCGAGCGATTCAGAATCGCTATCTCGGTGAGCAGCATGCTGACCTGATGGGATACTCGAGCCCGGGAGGCTACCTGCCCCTGCGCCGTGCCCTGGCGGAGTACCTGCGCGTGTCGCGGGCCGTTCGTGCTTCGCCTGAGCAGATCATCGTGACGATGGGTGTCAACCAGTCCATCGATCTGTGTTCGCGGATATTGGCGGATGAAGGACAGCTCGCCTATGTCGAGAATCCGTGCCATTGGGCGGCACCCATCGTATTGAAGGCCAACGGGCTTGAGGTCAAGGCTGTCGATGTCGATCGGGAAGGCATGCTGGTCGACCAGTGCGAAGGACACCCGAGATTGATCGTCACAACACCATCACATCAGTTTCCGATGGGCGTCACCCTGTCTGACGCGCGACGCCGAACTTTGCTGGCGCGGGCCGAGGAGTGGGACGCGTTCATTCTCGAGGATGACTACGACAGCGAGTTCAGATACGACCAGAGCCCGTTGCCCTCGCTGCAAGGTGTCGATACCAGCGATCGTGTCATTCTGATGGGCACGTTCAGCAAGGTGATGTACCCGGGGATGCGCCTGAGCTACATCGTTGTCCCAACGGATCTCGTCGACGGCTTTGCAGCCGCATCCCTGCGCCTGTATCGGCCAGGCTACCTTTCGCTGCAAGCTGCCCTGGCGGATTTCATCGTCGACGGACACTTTGCAAAGCATATTCGACGCATGCGTGAGATCTACGGCGCGCGTCAGGACGAACTGCTGCGATGCCTCGACCAGCATTTCGGCGCGGAGATGGAAACCTCGCGCAATGCCGCAGGCCTGCACCTGACCGTCAGGATCAACGGCCTGGCCGATTTCGAGGCTGCCGTCTCCCGCTCGCGTGCGGAGGGAATCTATCTTCGGCGCCTGAATACCTACAATCAGAATGCCACGCCGTTTCGCGATGGTTTCGTGCTGGGCTATGGCGCCATCGAAGTCGAGGCGATCCGCGCATCTGCCGACGCCTTCGCTCGCGTAGTCAATGAACTGCGCAGATGATTGTTCCGCACTGGCGGCCGACATGGCCACGGCACGGATGATGGACGGCACAGTCAAGCAACGTGCCATCTCGCGCCGCGGCAGCGAGCCCTCCTTATCTCATCCTCAGAGATCAAGCACCATGTGATCGGACTTGCAGCGCGAGACACACACCATCATCACGCTGTTCGATGCCTTCTGCGATTTGCTGAGAATGCTGTCCCGGTGATCGGCCTCCCCAGCGAGGATGCGCGTCTCACAGGAACCACACACACCCTCTTCGCAGCTATACAGGACGTCCACGTCTGCCTCCAGCAGACAGCTGAGCAACGGTTTTTCCTTGGGGACATGCAGGGTGCGGCCGCTCTTGGCGAGTTCGACCACGCACTGCCCGCTGGGGACAGCCTGCCCGGAATCGACCGTGGCGGCCCTGAAGCGCTCGACGTGAACATTGGGGAAGCCCAACGCCTCGCATGCTGCCTCGAACGCGTCGAGCATCCCCGAAGGGCCGCAACAGTAGAAGTGATCGTTGGGCGTGAAGGCCCGCAGATAGTCTTCAAGACTTGCCGTCGCACCAGACTCCTCCGAGAAGTGAAGCTGCATTGCAAGCCTGTCGCCGACCATTTTCTCCAGGTCACGCAGAAACGGCGCCTCGCGGCGGTTACGCGCACAGTACAGAAGATGCGCCGCCCGATCGAGACTATCGAGACGACGCATCATGGAGAGGAGCGGAGTTATCCCGATGCCGCCAGATACGAATACGGATCTCGGCGCATCTTCGACCAGCGCGAAGTTATTGCGCGGCTTCGAGATGGGAAGCACATCGCCGGCCCGCAACTCGCTGTGCACCCAGCTCGATCCGCCACGGCTGGATCGGTCACGCAACACACCGATCCGATAGCGACCGACATCCTCCTGCGAATTGTGCAGGGAGTAGCTACGAACGAGGCCATTTGGCAGGTGCAGATCGATGTGAGCGCCGGCGGCGAACGCGGGGAAACTGATGTCGGGCAGCGCAGGATGCAGTTCAATGCTGATGACGCCATCCGCAACAGCGACCACGCTATGCACGAGCGCATGCAGGGCATCCGCGGCAGCGTGCGTGGAAGGATGGGCGACCTTCTGCGCCACATGTGCGGTCGCCGGGGAAGCGGGTGTTTGCGTCATCATGGGTAGTCTCCACAAATTCGATGAGATGCTTGGCAGGCGACGCTGGGTCGATCAGGTTCGCAGGATTCGTCAAGTGAACCGACGCCGCAGGTGGCCGAGAGTGACACCCCGATTTTCGTCCAGCGAGCGAGGAATGCGGAGCACGATTTGATTCCATACCGGAATCTGGCCTTGCGCACCCCGTTGTGGCTTCCACCCCCGTTTGAATTCCGTTACATTCGGCCTGGGCACCACGCGAGCAGCATACGGAGGCAAGATGAGAATCGAGGATCTACGTGTATTTTCGGTACTGGCTGAGGCTCGCAGCCTGCATCGCGCTGCGCAGAAACTGGGCCTGACGCAATCGACCGTCACAAAGATCTTGCAGCGACTGGAGGCCGAATTCGAAGTCCGGCTCGTCGATCGAGGTGGAAGAGGTGTTGAACTGACGTACGCAGGACGCGTCCTGTTAGAGCGCATTGCGGATGTGAGAGAGTCCGTCGCGCAGACCTACGCCGAAATGTCCGCTGTCAAGTCTGCGTCTGCGGGGCGGATCCGTCTCGGCGTCGTGCCTGCACTCCTGGAATCCGCACTTCTGCCGATGGTGGCACGCTATACAAAGCGCGAAAAGGAAATATCCTTTGCGCTCTCCGTGCAGGTGTCGACACTGCTTTTCGAAGAGTTGAAAGATGGCCAGCTGGATCTTGCGCTTTGCTTCATGCCGGAGGCCATACCCGACGAACTCCAGTCCGATGACTTTGGCCGTCAGCGGTACGTTATCGCTGCCAGGCGTGGCCACCCCTTGGCATCTGCATCGGTGGAGCCGGCACTGCTCAAGTCCGCGCAGTGGTTACTGCCACTCCCTGGTCACGGCATGCGCCAACTCGTCAGCAAATTCTTTCAGGAGCACGGGCTCGGCGCGCCACAGGTCGTCATCGAGACCGACGCATCAACCGCACTCCTCCCGTCATTGCTACGCGACAGCGATCTGATCACGATCCTGACGGATCAAATGCTCCAGACCCATGCTGGAAGAGATCTCGTTGCGCTCCCCTACGAGACAGCGTTCGAGACCCGCATGCAGCTTTTCTACCGCAGGAAAGCCTATATGTCGCCAGCGGTACAGAAGTTCCGCACCGCCCTGCATTCGGCCATGAAGCCAGCATGAGGATGTCGGGCTCGGCGCCGGGGCGGGGCCCGCGTCCTTCGTTCGTGCCGCAGCCCTGGCATTTTGAGCTTGGCTCATACGCGACCGGAGCAAGGGTCGCGGCATTCTGCCGCAACTCTACTCAAGCACGAAGATCGCCAAAGCTGACTTGAATAACGCCTATTCTCCCGGCGCGAACGCAGCGAGTCCGCCTCGATACTCCGCCATGGAGAATACGTCAGGCAAGACGGCGGCCAACTCGTCCGGATCCATTTCGATCCCGTTCGCCTCAAGCAGCGGCGCAGCTTCGTCCACCATCGTACGCCAGTCGTCACGGCCACGAAATTGTTCCAGCATGTCCGCATAGGGCTCATGTCCGAGCGCACGGACAAGCAGGTCGGTGAAACTCACTACCTTGAATCCGTGCACCTTGCCATCGGAGGCCAGGCTGCGGTGGCAGGCATGGTATAGCGAGACAACGGCATCCATGTCGCCGCGCTTGTAATGGTCGACCGTCCTAGTGCGCTCCTGTTGCTTCAGTCCTGGGCAACGGTCAGAGCCGGAATTGCCGCACATATAACCCTGCTCTTCCACTTCATCGACGATCGTGAGTCCGGGGATGGCCTGCAAGAGCTCTTTGACGTCCTGGCTAACCTGCAGCAGGCCTCGATGGGTATGCAGGAGCACGCGCATATTGACGGGCGTGGTAAAGAGCGCGCGCAACTGGTCCTTCCTCTCGATCAGGTACTTTGTGATGTGATCGATATCGAACTTGACCTCGCGGTACCCTTCAATGGTTTGCGTGAAATGAATCTGGCAGGACGGGCACCAGTTCAGGACGCGTTCCGGCTTGAAATCACCGAATTTCTGGAGCGTCTGCTCGCTCACCCTGCCGCCTTTTGGCAAATCCCCTTCCCACTTGCTGTGGACGATCCCGCAGCATGACGCGGGGCCGCCCATTACTTCGTAATTGACGCTAAGGGCGTCAAGCACGCACATTGCATTGAATAGCACATGCGGCGTTCGAATCGCATTACAACCCGTATAGAACACGACGTCGACGGGCCGGGGCTTCTTTGGCCTCAGCAGGCGGGCGGCGTCAGCCGGCACCATCTGCATGGAAACCATGATGCGAATCGCGCGGGAGAGCTTGTGAAAGAGGTGTGGCGTAGGACTTGTGCGTCGCGCAATCTCGGCATTGGCGAGGGCTAGCATGCGGCGTGGGTTGATGCCTTCCGGGCACGCCGGAATACAATCCCCGCACCCATTGCATTGCTTTGCCCACGCGTACGAGGCTTTCGAGATCGTAGCGTCCGGCTCGCCGACAAAATCAAACACGCCTTTCACTACGGCCTTCGGGTCTTCCCCCGCGGCATCGGCAAACGGCACGACCGGGCAGACTTCCACGCACTTCCCGCATCGAGTGCAAGCATCTTGCAGATCCTGCCACGACCGGGCCACGTAGCTGCTCAAAATCTGGGGACTGTGGGTGTTGTTTTCCATGGGGATCCTTGAGGCACCGCTCTCCCGCCCAATGTCGGGCGCTTGAGAACCATTGTGGCGATCCGCCCGCGAAAAGTTGGCTTCAGTTGATTCCTTTCTGGAATAGCGTGCCGCAATTTCGCCCCAATTCCTCAAGATTTGCGGCTCTTCTCCAGGCAGCGTAATGTTCCCGGAATCTCAAGGCGACTTCGCACGCCTGCATCTCGATGGGCGAACCTCGAGCGCGCGGCCGCGGCCCGTCAGACGAGTGAGGAGCCGGGCCGCGCCGCCGCCAGGAACCAATCCGAACGCGGCTTCCATCTGGCTGAACGGCGCGGATTCCTGCGCGGCAAAGTGCATGTCGCGCGTCGGCACCGACTCGCTGCCCGCCCGGGCGCTCAGCGTTGCGCCATCAGCATGTAGTCCACCGTCAGGTTGGACAGCGCGCGCACGCCGCTGACCAGGGCCGGCTCATCCACATAGAACTCGGGCGAGTGGTTGGCGGCCGCCTTGCTCACATCCTGGCCCTTGGGCGTCACGCCGAGGTAGAAGAACAGCCCCGGCACCTTCTCCTGGTAGAACGAGAAGTCCTCCGATTCGCTCCGTTTGGGCGCGATCATCCAGTTACCTTCGCCGGCCACCCGCTGCAGCGTGGGCGCCATCTTCTCAGTGAGGGCCGGCTGGTTGATGGTGGCGTTGTACAGCTCCACCACGCGGAAGCTGGCCTCGGCGCCAGCGCTGGTTGCCATGGCCTCGGTGGTGCGCTTCATGCGGGCATGGATGTCTTTCTTCATGCCTTCGTCATAGGTGCGGATGGTGCCCATCATCTCGACCCTCTCCGGCACAATATTCATGCGGTTGCCGCCGTGGATGGTGCCCACGGTAATCACCGACGGTTCCAGCATGGCATCGACCTGCCGGCTCTGGATGGTCTGCAGGCCCATCACGATCTGCGAAGCCACTACGATCGGGTCGATCCCGCCCCACGGACGCCCACCGTGGGTCTGGCGGCCCTTGACGTCGATCCAGAACTGGTCGGCCGCCGCCATCGACGGGCCGCTGCGCCAGCCGAGCTTGCCGGATTCCATGCCGCTGGTAACGTGCAGGCCGAAGATGGCATCGACTTTCGGGTTGTCCAGCACGCCTTCGGACACCATCTGCTTGGCGCCCCACATATTGCTGCCGTTGGGCTCGAAATCCGCCGGGCTTTCCTCGGCTGGCTGGAAGATGAACTTGACCGTGCCCGGCAACTGGTCCTTCATGCCGGCCAGCACCTCGGCCGTCGCCATCAGTATCGCCACGTGGGTGTCATGCCCGCATGCGTGCATGACGTCCACTTCCTTGCCGAGGTA